>JAISEQ010000217.1 GCA_031264045.1 Deltaproteobacteria bacterium | reverse complement strand
TATGCATATCCTGCAGACGCTTTCGAAAGACTAGTTCCGGGTATTGCCCACACGTTGACTTCAGACAATCCTTTTCCCTCTGGGATATCCGATCAGGTTGTCCATCATTTCGGTACTGTAGCCCGAAATACTTCATTCCCTCCTTTTTTCATTCATACCATTACCATCGGAGCACTTTGACCACCCCAGACCGGGAAGACGATCTTCTCTGCGATTCAGCGGTCACATTAGTAAATACAGGGTTCTGCCCTATTCCATCTGTAAAATCTGCAACTATTATCGGTTACTATGCTCGGCAGCGAAACGACACGGAAGAAGACCATAATGGCGTGAATTCAATCGCGAGGACGCTTTCTGTCTTTATAAATCCAACAACATTAATTGTTGGATCCTTCAGATCCCTCTTTCTCGATGCCTGTGCAGGTCATCATAAACTGCTCCAGACTACCATCCTCGTTTCAGTATCCGCAAAACATGATATTGGTACCGTAATGAACCCTTAAACTTTCCGATACTTTCGTTTCAGGCGTTCGAGTGCGAATATAGCGTTCTCATGCCTTCTCACCACGAACAGTCACGAAACGTATATCTATTGGTCTCAACTGCCTGCATAATTAATTACGAAATGACACTCCCTGAACATTAGAATATCAATTCAAGTTGCTTGTTAACGCTTGTAACGGTCATCTACATATTAATCTTCAGTATGCTCCATCTGGCCAATAGTAATGTGACCGAATATTTCAAAACAGTACCCCTTGCCCTGGGAGATCTGGGCATTCTTCGAAACCGAAACTTTATCGCGGGTTTAGGTGCCGCCCGTGTCCGGCACCCGGAGAAAGCGCCGGACGCGAAAACGAGCCTGGAAAGCCGTTTTCCTGCTTAAGTTTAGTACAAGTTCTCTTCTGTTCCAGTGTTCAGCCTTAAATCTGTCTGTTCACATGGGGACAGGTTGAACCCAGCCTTTCTTACGATCATTCCGCCGACTTAAGGTACATGCCAAATTCTCCATAGGCATCAGACTCACAGGAGGTGCCGCGGACAACTGAGCCAACGGATCCCACCTTAGGCGCAAACTCTTTCTTCTCCTTAAAAACATATTTTCATATCACTAAGCCAAGGCTCTCAAATGGACTTCGCACTTTATTCACAATCTCTTTTAGCATTTTTAGATTTTTATTTTTGGATTTAATGATTTTTCAACCCTCATTTTAATATTATTACATTTATATCCTGAACGATATGCTCCCAATACATTGTGTTTTTAACATATAGATTTCCTTAACCATAACATTTAATATAGGTCCTATAATTTAATTTAAATGCTTTCTTATATGTATTACAATAGTTAATATCATTTTTCTAAATCCAAATTGCCCATGCAATATATCAGTTTATGTGCCACGTGGAACAGACCTTCATCTGTCTGAGCAATTTTCCTTTCGATTTTAAGCACATTATGACCGACTTATTAACTCAAGGTGCCACGTGCAACAGGACACTCAGATACTCCGATATGTGTTTTCAATAAATCTTTATAATGTTCAATTTTTTCAAAATTGTGTTTCACGTGGAACAACGCTTCTTTGACATCAATATTTTAATATCAATATCAACCAAAATTCCGGCTGAAACAAAATGAATATCAAAAATCAAATCTAAATTGAAATAAATATAATTAACAAACACAGGATGATATGGATATCGACATATACAATATAATATAATCAAATAATAACAACGCTTGTTTTACGTGAAACATGATTCAGATATATTTTTAGAGTTACTTGAGTCAAATACAGAAAATTTAGTTATGATAGATCTTCAAGAATTTGAAATATTAAATCTATTAAAAATTACATTAATAAACATCATAGATATCATAATACCATTATCAATTTAAAAGCATGTTCACAAAGTTTAAGACCACTTCACCCCAGGTCTCGAGCAACTTTCCCCTGGACCTTGACAGCCTCCCCTCTGCTCCCGGAAGTCAATCCCATGCACTTGAACAACAACCCTCCTGGACAGGAACGCAATTTATTCTCAAGGCACTACCTTCCACACAGTTTAAGATCGACTCCATTCTGACTCAGGACAGCACCTATTGCGCCCGCAAAAGGATACAATTATAATTCATCTGTTTTTGTCCAACCAATACAGACAATGGATATAATAATTTTGCCATGGATTTAAATTGATGAATAATTCCGTAAACCCATGTTTCACGTGAAACAAATCAGATAACGATATTACAAATACGGATATTAGATAAGCACACGAATTACACATAATTAATGAAAATTTCAGGATGCAGAACAAATATTATAATTTAAAGATATCGATTGAAGAAATACAAAAATATTAAAATTTATTGATTAAATAATACAGGCAGAAAGAAAATAAACAGATTAGTTTAGATAAATAATATAAACCTGGGAGTTATCACAACAAACAATATACACTAAAACGGCAACTGGCTCCAAATCAAAAATATATAATCACTAAAAGAAAAAATATCAGATTGCTGAAATTATCAATTATCTTGAAAAGGAGAAACTCAAGAAATTATTGTAAAAAATCTGAAAAAATTCATTTTAAAATTAATAATTAAAATATAAAACAATTTCAGGTATCAATATCCAACAAAACACTAAAAATTGAAATTAAATCAATTGTACTGAAATAAAACAACATAAAATCAGCCACTGTTTATCCTTAAACGAAAGAAGTCCCAAAAATAATGAAAATATAAAGAAAAAAAACATAGCAATTTGAAAAAAATAGGAGTAGAATGCCTGTCAAGAGAATAGAAACAGAATATCGATTTCCAATCGTTAAACTTCCATGAAACCCTCAACCTAATGAAAGATATTAATATATATATTATTTTAATATATTTAAATTACAGGACTTTGTTAAAAAATGAGATCCATAGTTTTTGATGAATTAAATAAAGAAGAGATAAACAATATAAGAACTTATCTTAACGATAAACTCCTGCCCGGTGCAATAGCAGGGCTATACTGGTTGATACTTCCTGACTATCTTCTGACTAAAACCCAGATGAAACTTCAGAACACGGAAGGTCCCTTCAAAATCGCCGTTGATCTCCAAAACTCCTGTGTCAGATTCGAACTTCTTGTCAGATCCGATGAAATAACCAATCTGGGCAGCGAATATGCTAATGAAAAGCAGACTATGCATATTTACGATTTTGCTTCAAAAATGGCTAAAGAACTTGATCTGTTGACCTGCCTTTAACTGCTTTTTTATAATTTCATAAAACAAAACTTAGTTGTTATATTCAAACACTAGCTTCAATATGAACAGTTAACAGGCGGATAAAAAAAATCTGTCTTTATAAAACATAAAAAATATACAATATTGAATTCTGAACACAGGATAGGCGTACCGAAATGCGAAATCACAAAATTAAAATATTTCCGTCTTTCGTGCTCACCATCGCATTGGCGTTCATCCCCGCCGGATGCGCAGAATTCTCATCATTTATTGATGGCGACGACAAGCCGAAAAATGTGGATATTCCGTCCGATCCCATCAACCGAGCGGCAGTGAACGGACTTATCACGTCATATAAGGAGAGCACGCAATGGCAGATTCAGAACGTCACGCCTCTGGGCGTTACTCCGATGGCTCCGTCGGGAGAACTTCTGGAACTTCAGGATCCGAAGGAAGTCTACTGCGTCTGTCTCGAATATGAAGCAAGATATAAAGTCCAGTGGTCCACCTCGCAAGGAAGCCCCTGGGAAAAGACCGTAAGGAACATCCTGGTCATCAGGACACAGGGCGATCAGTATCTGGCCGTCAGGCCCATGAACGTCTGCGCCCCGTTCTGCGGCTGACCTACAGAACCTTCCTGAAAAGAAGCAACGTCCTCTTGTGACCGACCTCGAAAGGAAGGACAAACTCCTCTATCCTCTCAAGCTTCAGGCCAGCATCTGCAATCGAATTATAAGTCCCGACAATCTCGTCTTTAAAGGCAGGACCTTTGAATGCAAGAAAAAACCCGTCTTTCTTCAGAAGGGGAACAATTTTCTCCGCGAGATCGATCACCCGGTCCACCGCCCTAGCCGTGATAAGATCGAAAGGTCCGTGAAGACCTGGCGCTTTGCCGTATTGCCCTATATAACGGGAATAAACATAAATTTTCTTCAGTCTCATGGAGAGCGTTGCCCTGGTCAGGAAACCCGCCTTCTTCACCTTCGATTCGGCCAGAACCATCTCCCATCCCGGCCTCGCAATCTTAAGGGGGATTCCGGGCAGTCCCGCACCGGATCCGAAATCCAAAACCTTTAATCCCTCGACCGGCAGGTCAAACTTCAAGGCGGTCAGGCTGTCGGCTACGTGAACCACAAGACCCTCATCAACGCCGCACTTCCTGCTCACCAGATTATGTATCCTGTTTTCATCCATGACCAGGCACCAGTATTGAACCAGACTTCTTACGACCTCATCCTCCTGCGGCAGTTCCAGAGCGGCAAGAGCGCTTCCGAGGGTATCGCATAACTTTGACTCAATAGGTTCCACTTTCAACTCCCCAACCTCTCCGGACTCAACCCCTGCCACGGGAACTAATCTGCCGCCTGAACGGTTTATCTTGTCAGAACGATCACGAGATATAAAGAGCTCCCGCCGAAACCGGCCTGCCTTAACCGGACCGGTCGGAGTTCGGCAAGAATGGGGCCTCCTCCCGATGGGGGGCCAGGGAATCAAATGACGGACAAAGCTAATTTTTCTGGTCCCCTTAAACCCAGGGTTGCAATCATCAACCAAAAGGGAGGCGTAGGCAAGACGACGACTGCCGTCAACATGGCGTCCTACCTTGCAAGCCTGGGCTACAGGACACTTCTCGTTGATGCCGATGCCCAGGCAAACAGTACCATAAGCTTCGGCATCAACTCAAACGATCTGGAATCCACCTTCTACAACTTCCTCGTCTCGGACACGCCCTTCGACCAGGTCATCAGGCACACGATGATAAAGCAGCTCGACATAATACCGTCCAACGACAACCTGTATGCCGCAGACCTTGACCTGGCCCAGCTGGACGACATGAACCACTTCGATATCCTCCACCGGAAACTCGATGCCTGCAGCAGGGAATACGAGTTCACAATCATAGACTCCCCCCCCCACCTCGGTCCCCTTACCCTGAACATAATGAGGGCCTCGGACGCCATCCTGGTACCGCTCAAGGCAGATTTCCTCGCTCTGCAGGGACTGGCCATACTGTACAAAACATTCCTGCGAGTAAAGAACTCCATACACCCGAAACTCTGTTTTCTGGGTATTCTCATAACAATGTTCAGTTCTTCGCAAAAACTCTGCAAGGACGCCGAGGCCCACATCAAGGAGGCCTTCGGAGATCTGGTATTCGAAAACAAAATCCCTCAGAACGTCACAATCGCGGAGAGTCCCGGCTTCAACAAGCCCGTGATGCTTCACGGGCCTAAGTCGCAGGGCGCCCTCCAGTACAAGGCCTTCACACTGGAATTCCTTCGGAAAATCTACGGAGCAATCGAAAATGCCCAGTAAGAACAAGCAGGGCGGTCTGGGAAGGGGAATAGACCGTCTCCTCCCGAACGATGTCGTCATGCCGGGCGACAGGCGCACGGAGCCCTCACCTGAAACCGGCAAGCCGCTCATGGTTCCCACATCCGAGATAACCCTCAACCCGGACCAGCCCAGAAAGTATTTCAACACGGTGGAGTTGGAAAGCCTGAGCGACTCCATCCGGGATAAGGGCGTCATAGAACCGATTATCGTCAGAAGGAAGGAAGGCGGCGGCTACGAGCTCATAGCGGGACAGAGAAGACTCATCGCCACCACGAAGGCGGGACTGGAATCGGTACCAGTCATCATCCGAGATATGGACGATGTTGCCATGGAGCGGCTGGAACTGGCTCTCATCGAGAATATCCACCGCTTGGATCTGAACCCCATAGAACTCGCGGAGGCATACAGGCGTCTCACTACCGAGATGGACAAGACTGACGAGCAGGTCGGAAAGATCGTGGGCAAGGACCGGTCGTCCATCGCGAACACCAGGAGACTTCTCGAACTCCCCGAAGAGATCAAGGACGACATCCGTCTCGACAGAATCAAAGCAGGCCATGGAATGGCCATACTCCAGATTGCCGACAGGGACAAGTGGGCCGAGGCCAGAAAGACCATAATCAAGGAGAACTTGTCGGTCCGGAAGGCCGAGGCGCTGGCGAGGAAACTCAACCGCGGCGACAGGAAGGAGAAGGAAGGGGAAGAGGGCGACATCAAGAATTCCGCATTCTACGAGGACCTCGAGAAGCGCTTCACGGAAAGCCTGAACGGTCTCAAGGTGAAGATCTACTACAGCGGCAAGGTAAAGAAGATAGAAATCCTCTACTCGAACAACGAGGAGATGGAAGGGCTCATGGCGAAGCTCGGAGTGACCGCTGACTAGCCGGAACACTGACGGACTCCGGTTAATCCGGAATGATACCTTTAACTGCGATTCCGCCGAATCAATCTTAAAAAAACATTTTATAATTTATTTATAATTTAATATTAACTTAATATAGCAGATTTGTTGTAAATTCAAGGTTCATCGGGATTATATAGTTAAAGAATAAATGTTACAGTATTTGCCAGTTCAACAGCTTGAAGTCAGGGCACATGACCGGTCAGCAGGCACCCCGCTTTCGAACTGATTATTTCTGGAATTCGGTAATATCCGCCGTTGTCGGGTCAACCTGCCATGCCGACCTTCAGAGAATATCGGAAATTCACACTTCTTCCGCCGACTGCCCCCTTACGCGGGTACGTGCGACCCGACACGGCGGAAGAGGGCGGAAGACGGGAAACGGACATTCCCGTCTTCAGGTTCCGCAGACCACCTTCCGCCCGGCACCCACATACGGTGCGTCCAGCCAGAACCGTAGGGCAATCGCCCTCATCCCACGGATCAGATGAGCGAATATCTTGATTTCATGTTTAAAAGCTACATCGTCGACTTTTCGGCAAACTTCGGCTATTTCTTCGCATGCGCCGTCCTTCTCCGCGTCATTATGGAGCTCAACCGTACGGTCGGGCTGATGGACGTGCCGAACGACAGGAGTTCCCATATCAGGCCCACCCCGTCAGGCGGAGGTCTGGCCATAGCGCTGATAGTTCTGGTCGCCAACTGGAAAGTCATAGACGTCTGTCCCGAGTTCCTCGCGGGAGGACTTCTCCTCGCGGCGGTGGGCCTCGCGGACGACATAAGAAAACTTCCCGTCCTCCCCAGACTTGTCACCCAAGCGGTCACGATAGGTTCGGCCATCTTGCTCCTTCCCACCTCGGCGCCAATCATGGGGGTGCCGGCCTGGGCGATAAAGGCCGTCCTGTTCCCGGCAGGTGTATGGTTCGTAAACGTCTATAACTTCATGGACGGCATCGATGGCCTGGCGGGGGGGTACGCGAACGCCGCCGCGCTCGGGTTCCTCCTTTGCATTCAGGCGGGACTCAAGGTCGAGGGCTGGAACGTAGACGTCTACCGCCAAATCTTCTATATCACCATGGCCTTCCTCATATTCAACTGGAGCCCCGCCAAGATTTTCATGGGCGACACGGGAAGCACTTTCCTGGGTTTCGTGTTCTTCGTGCTGGGGGCAAGAAGCCTCATTCTGGGCAACTATGCCATCTACTCGTTCGTCATAATAATGAGTTTCTTCTGGATAGACGCTACAATCACCCTGACGCGGAGATTCAGGGCCGGTGCCAAGATCTTCAGGGCCCACCGAGAACATGCGTTTCATAAGGCCGCAGGCCTTTTCGGTCACTGGAAAGTGAGCGCGTTCATCATCCTGGTGACCCTGCTCTGGCTTAACCCGATGGCCCGGCTGGCCGTGATGCACGCTCACATTGCCGCACTTGTGACCCTGCTCGCGGTACTTCCCGTTTTTGCCGTGATAGTGCTCTTCAATCCGGGTTCGCCCGAGGACGGACCCGCAATCAGGCTGGTCTCCAGAATGGTCGGCAACGTTCAGAAAAACAGGCCATGACACCTTTTTACGCTTCCCGGAATCTTTTTTCCCGCCGCCGCGATCAAACGGTCGTAGCAACTTCACTCCTTCTCATCGAACTCGATACCTCCCGAAAACCCGCCCGGCTTCCTTGGGCGGATTATTCCTTAGGCATGGTCCGGAACACGGAGGACAGGAGCCGTGGATCGCATCCGTTCCGAGGACTCGGGTTCCGGCTTTCTCTTTGACAACGAATCTTATCATTCATATATATAATGTAATAGTAATGATAAGGGATTCAGGAATGTTCAGAGATTGAAAAAAATCAATGATTACAGCTATTTGGATTTGACAATGGTTTGACATTCCCTTAACGTCGTCAGACACGTTCCGGGACTCCGAGGGATCCGCAGTTAATCAGAGGGGGTTTTTTGAACATTCTGTTGACATCAGAAGTCCGCCTGGAACCGTGATCAATGTTCAAAATGTCAAAAGGATGTCAACAGTCCGGTTCCGGATGCCCCGAAGATGCCCGGATCAGGGGGATCGCCGGGAAATGAAGGAGAGAAACCGGCAGGATTCATAAGAAACGTCATCGTTCTACTGAGCTGTGATGGCCTTTCGGGCATAGACTTTCCGCCCCGCACCGCCCGTACGCCGGTTGATTCCCGGACTTTCCGGCAATCCGGGGATTTCTTTCCGGCTTACGGAACCCCGGCTTTCAGAGGAATCACGGAGCTGTTCCGAGAAACCCTAATCGTTGCCACACCGGCCCGAAGGACTGAAGCCTCCTGGACAAGCGGACCTCCAATACAGTAGTATCCGGCAGAGTCCGGTAATTCTCCAGATCATGAGGATCCGGTTCAGGGCGTTCTGGGAGATTCCTTCCGTCCGCTTCCGTCCCGCCCCTTGTCCGGCCTCCCGGACAGTTCCGGCCTGACGGATGAAGTTTCCCGGAGGATAAGGCCTTCACGAAAGCCGGAAAACATAAAAATGCAAGAGAAACCGATTAACAGGGCTTCCAGATGAGACACAACTTCCCGTTCCTGGCCCTGGTCGGCCAGGACAAGATGAAGACCGCGCTCATACTCGCGGTGATAAACCCCGCCCTCGGAGGCGTTCTCATTCGCGGCGAGAAGGGCACGGCCAAGTCGACTGCGGTCAGGGCCATGGCGGCCCTGCTTCCGGGCCAGAAGGCCGTGGAGGGCTGTCCCTACGGCTGTGATCCGGAAAGTCCTGAAAAATGGTGCTCCCACTGCCAGGAGCTCTACGGGACCGGGGATTCAAGGACCGCGCCGCCGTTGAGAAGCAGGGTAAGGCCCCTGGTCGAGCTCCCCATAGGTGCCACGGAAGACAGGCTTCTGGGAAGCCTTAACCTTGAGAAGGCCATGACCGCCGGGGAGAGTGTCTTCGAGCCGGGACTTCTGGCCCAGGCGAACCGGGGGATCCTCTACGTGGACGAGGTGAACCTTCTGGACGATTTCCTGGTGGACGTTCTCCTCGATGCCGCCGCCATGGGCAGGAATTTCGTCGAGAGGGAAGGAGTCTCGGTCACGCACCCGGCCCTGTTCACGCTGATAGGTACCATGAACCCCGAAGAGGGGGAACTCAGGCCTCAGCTTCTGGACCGTTTCGGGCTCTGCGTGGAGGTGAAAGGCCTTTCTGACCCTAGGCTCAGGGCCGAGGTCATTAAGGAGAGGCTCGCTTACGAAAGCGATCCTGAAGCCTTTGTCAGGAGTTTTGAAGACCGCGAGAGGGAACTTGGGGTCCAGATAGAGAAGGCTTCCCTGCGGCTGTCGGACGTGGAACTCACGGACGATGCCCTGAAGGACGCCGTGGACGTGGCCTTGAGACTTGGCGTGGACGGACACAGGGGGGATCTGACGGTGGTGAAGACGGCCATGACCCTGGCCGCCTGGGAAGACAGGCCTCTTGATCGGGAGATGGTACTGACCGCCGCCGAACTGGCCCTTCCGCACCGCATGCGGCGCAAGCCCTTCCAGGACGTGGACTTCAACGTCAGAATGAGACTTGAGGAGGAAGGCGGAGACGCGGTCCGGACTGACGCGGTTTGAGGAATGCCTTGGAGTGGCGATCGTATCGAATCAATTCAGGATTGTATTATTATAGGGTATCCGTTCACGGGCACGAGAAAAGCTGTCCTGTGTCAGGGTGGTGTCGATCTTCAGGAAGGCGGGAAGCAGACCTCCGGAGGGAATGGCGTTCCTGTGCATGTTAAGGCGGTCCAGGTGCAGATGGGAGGGAGGCTACCGTGAGGCGGGTGATGGCCGTCCTGGAACAGGAAGGTTGATCCCTGGCACAGGTATGGCGTCCTGGTGGAAGTGGGAGCCTGTTCTGGACCAATGTGAGACTGTCCTAGGGCAGAGGAAGTAGCCAGAGACCTTTTTGGGAGGAGGTGTGCTTCAACCCTGTGTTCAGAATACCAGCTCTGTTTACGGATATTCTAGATTTGCAGGTATAACTTATTAACGTTCCTAACGGTGCGTTTCCCGATGCATTTCCGTACCGACCCTGTCAAAGGCTAGCGGCAGGACATACCCATCCTGAGTCTCTCCTCTTCGGAAGTCCGTAGCTCAATTCGGAGATTACCCATCGAACGGATTAAGACTTCAGGAGTACGAATCCCGTCAGCCGCAGGAACCAACCGAGCGCAGGAATCCCGTCAGCCATCGTAATCCCGTCAGACGAAGGAACGCCGTCGGTGCGACCCATCGACCCGCTTCAATACGTACGGCACTGGACCGCATCCGGACGTGTCCGGTTCTTCCCGAGACATAGGTCCAGATACCTGCTAGAGCCTGCGGCTTTCAGGTTTTTGTCGGACCCGATGCCGGTCAGGCACCTGAACATGGCGGGACGTTCCGGCGGTTCTCCGGAACCCTCGGGCGATGGAAGCGCGGAACGGAAAACCGGAAACCGGCGACGGCCCCGGTCTTGGGAGACACTTCCCGAGACGGCTCCGGAATCTCGGGAGTCCCGACTCTTGTCGGGAACACGGCGCATTCCGGACATGCGCGCCCCCTGCCGGACACGTCCGTCCGGAACCCGGGAGGCATGCTATCGGCCATGGAGCCCCGTTGTTTTCCGATCAGGCCAAGCGCGGGCGCGCCCGCGATCTTCGGGCACACCCGTCCCGCTCTCCCTTCACGGGCCTCTGCATGCCTCGGCGTCCCGGGGCATCGTCCGCCCGCAACCCCCCTATCAGGAGTTCAGGCCGGACTGCCCGGGGCCGTCCGCCGCCGTCTTCATCGGGGACGCCCCCGTCTTCACGGAGGGCGGCCGGGCGGGTGGCCTCTTCCTCCCTGTGGGCACCTTCTTACCGGAGGAAGTCTTCCGCCCGGGGGACTTCTTCCTCGCGGGGATGCACTTCCGCTTCGGGGAACCCGTCTTCTGGGAGGGCGGCTTCCGCCTCGCCGACGCCTTCAGCGGGACGGCCGTTTCGGGGAAGCCGCGCTCCGCCCGGGAGACTCCCTCCACAAGGAGCCCGTTCACCTCCCGCAAGACCGCGCCGGCGTCCCCGAGCCCCTCGACGAGCTCCCTGAGTCCGCCGCCCAAAGACGCGGCCCTTCTCTTCAGTTCCAGGTGTCTCGCGAACGCGCGGCCGGCCAGCCCGGCATCGAGGGCGGACGGGGGAACCTCCGAGGTGAAGGCGCACAGATCGAGCGCGGCAAGCCTGCGCTCCGCCATCCCGGGCACGGGAATCCAGCCGGTTGAACCGTCCGGGCGCTCCCCTCCATCCCGTCTCGTAGGCCGCCTGCCGGGCGGCGGTGCGCATGCCCACCGGCCGGCGCCCGCCGGAACCGTTCGCGAGCCTGTCAACCATGTCCAGCACCTCGATGAAATCCGACTGTCGGCCGCAAGGCGGAGAGGCGGAAAGGCGTGGACACTGAAGGCGCCCTGCATGGCGCGCGGGGGGACCCCGGCTTACCAGGTCCTTCCGGAAAGGAAGGAGCAGCGGTCTTTCATACGGCAAAACTCTATGCGTGTAAAATAAGGATCGGCAAGGCCCCTATCCGCTGCCGGGCGATTCGCGGAGTCCCGTCTCCCGAAAGTCCATGAGCCCCCGCCGGTCATCCCGGGAGGGCTTCCGGTCTCGATGCGTCCGGGGAGAGGCAGGGCCGGGGGGCGTCTCCCGGCCACGCGAGAGCCCGGAACTTCCCCTTCGTTGCCGGGGACCGCGAAATGCGGTGACGGAGTTTGCGGTGTCTGCCTCAGGCGACCGGCCTTCGGAAGACCCGGCAAGCCGGAGGCGGCTTCGGACGTAAAACAAATATTTTAAAAAATTTACACTATTTTTGTCGAAAAGTCAAGGGATAAATCGGTGTAAACGGTGAAAATCAGAAAAAATTGCGCATTTTTGCCCCCCTGTCGGCAAAGCGTCTCGCAGGGCTGCGGCGCTTGGAACACGACATATATGACCCCGCCGCAATAAGTCGCCAAGGGATTTCCGATGAATAAACGGATGGTCGACGGCGACCGAAAATGGTGATTAGTCAGTAACCGCCCCCAAATATCTGGCACCCATTCACTTCTCCTCTTCCTCCCAGGCCCCTCAGACTGGTGAACGCAAACATATTTTTTTGATTTTGCAGTTAGAATCCTCAACCTGCATGCTGAGGGAAGCTTCCGCGCTGGAGACAGGTTTGGCAAGACTTGTAATGCGACATGATCGGCAAAGGCGTCACACCTGTCAGGTCGCCGTTCTTCCCCCGCTGACATCTCCGCCCGTTTGTCAGCCCCTTCACTGCTTCTTTTGTACAGTGTTCAGCAAGTCTCCAGATTGTCTAGTGTGAAAGGTTTTCCGAGGCCTTGCCGCCGGTGACGCCGTTGCATACAACCGTGCAGACTATTGCCGACCTGGCTTTCAACACCCGAGGCCGCTCGTTCACGGTGTGACTCCCATCGATTCTGAAGTTAGTTGCTGTGTAACCGGCCTGACCTCCTTGCCTGTCCTAACCCAAAGGGTCCAACAGTCCGTTGCGGACCGGGGCGGCGATCTCCGCATCGGGGTCTGCGGCTACCGTGCGCTGGTGCCCGTGAGGATAACTACCATGCCGTTGATCGGATGTGATATGGCGCAGAAGGGTGCCTCGATGGCGCGGACGGCGTTCAGGTGTTTCACGTATTCAGTAACTTTTTGGGACCGGATCATCCGGACCGTACATCCTGGTACAGTTGCAGTTCTCCTCGAAGTGGCTATTTAAGCCCTTCGCCTTCTTGAAGCGCTCCACATGACTTCGGTGCCGTAAGGGGTTTGGAAGCTGTTCGTTGCAACTACGTTGGCGTCCACGGGACGGACGGCGGGATTGGCTCAATTGTCGATGGAAACCATCTAGAACTGCCAGCGCTCGAACCTCACCAGGACCCTGCGGGTCTTGAAGAAATAGATGCGAGGATCTTGTCTGCAGTGTTCCGGTATGGATTTCATGGAGGATGCAACAAGCTCCGGCACTTGCGTCAATCTCGAAAAAAGCATATAAAGGTTTTGGTACGGAGTTTAAGGACATGAATGCGGGCCACGATGTCGCGAACGCTGGATACGTTTCGCCGGAGAACCGGGAGCGTAACGGAGGGTGCATGATTAAGAAAACCTTGTCATTAAACGATAGATCCTTTTGTAATATTATTCATAGGGAATTTTCTCTACGCCGATAAAACAGAATATATCTACAATATACTTAATGTCGAAAAATTCAATTGCTGTTTCCTGTCACGGCCCAGGCGTTTCGGCAAGACGCTCCTTCTGACCACCATCGATGCTCTGTTTAAGGGAGATAAAACCCTTTTCGAGGGACTGTGGATTGGAAAAGCGATTATAAGTTCGAAAATCACCCGGTCTTGAACTTCAACATGGCCTACGATGATATCTTGACCAAGGATGATCTTGTATCCTTGATCAAGTGGGACTTGAAGAAGCATGCGAAAAATGAGGGAATCCAGTTAGATTCTGACTACACATTAGGACAGATGTTTGAGGTTCTTCTGGAGGGGATTTATAAAAAATTCGGTGTGGGCGTGGTAATTCTGGTGGATGAGTACGATGCGCCGATGGCCGACTATATTTCAGACATGGGGCTTGCCCTGGCGAATCGTGATGTCCTGCGCGGTTTTTACAGGTCAATGAAATAAAATATTAATTTTATCCACTTTGCCTTCGTCACCGGCATCACCAGATTCGCCATGACCTCCTTGGACTCCGGTCCGAACAATTTTATGGACATCTCGCTTCTGCCTGAATACGCGGGAATATGCGGCTTTACCCGCACTGAACTGAACACCTGTTTTGAAGACAGGTTCGAGGAGACTCTCGAGATCCTCAAACCCCAAGGTGGACTCAATCAGAGCGCCGATATTGACGATCTTAAGGCGGAAATCTTAAAATGGTATGACGGATACAACTGGCTAGGAAACGAGCACGTCCTTAACCCGTACTCCATACTTAATTTTTTCCGGAAGAAGGAATTTGCCTCCTATTGGCCAACGACAGGATGTCCATCGCATCTGTCCGCACTTATAAGGGATAATCCGCTGGACTTCATCCAGTTGACACTTGACAGCCATCCTGCCAAGCAGATCAGGAAGACCGATTTTTCAGACATCAGCTTAGTGCCAATCCTGTTTCACAGCGGCTATTTGACTATCGATGAAAAAATAAAAATAACAAAAATTTAAAATAAAGAAGAGGTTAATGTTGAGGCATTAACCTTAAGAATTCCAAATATTGAAGTTTCCAGTAATTTTATCGAATTAATTTTCAAAAATATGTTTAAAATAAATCAAAAATATATTAGTAACTTATCGAAGAATCTTCCGGTAGCACTGTTGAATAAAAATTCTGATGAAGTGGTTAGGATTTTTCATGACCTTCTTGTTTCAATTTCTTTTCATCAGCATCCGACCAGCTTGCAGGACTCGCAGAATCTACACCTTTCTTCTGAAAAAGCCTATCATGCCATACTCCACGCTTCTCTTCTTTCTGCAGGATTTCACGTTATAAGTGAAGCGTCAGGAGGCGAGGGTCGTTCGGACATCACGCTATTTTTGAATGACGGCGTATGCATAGTGATCGAGCTCAAATACGTTCCGTCAACTCGGACTCCTAATATAGCTTTGAAAAAAAATGACGGCAAGGATCGCGCGGAGAAGAAGAGAAGTGAAAAGGCAAAGGAAAAGAGAAGGGTGAAGGAACTCTCGGCCGCTCTCGACAGTGCCGAAAAACAGGTGAGGGATAAAGATTATGCTGGACCTTACAGGGCTACCCAGCACAAAGTGATATGCATGGCCATGGCAATTCGCCATCGTACTGAAGTGGCCGTTCGCTTCTTTGACTGCTAGATGCTGGTTTAAAAAGTGCGCTACGCTGTGGATCCGATCCTCCCGGAGGATCCGGGAGTCCACTGACAGCTACCTGGTACCGGAAGTGCATATGAGCGATATGGGTATTCATTCAGAGGATTGCCGTTGGCGATACTTGGGGATTTCCGGTCGAATGGCCGAACCGAAACATATATTACGAATAATTGTAAATATTTGTTAGGACGCTAGCTCTGGGCGAGTTCCTGGTTCGCCACTCTTTGCCAGAGGGGATCGGGCAGCTGGCTCATGACCTGGAGGACCGATCTGTAGCTGTCGTTCAGGCCCATGCTCCTGTAGCCACCGGCTATGGCGTAGAGATCCTCGCCCGCGGCATCGGGAGGCCTGTTGGCCATGGCCAGGTCGAAGTTACGCTGGGCGTCCGCGGCGCGGTCGAGCTCCTGATATACCCGGGCAACCTGCAGGTAGCGGCTGAAACGTTCCCGCAGATCCGGTGAAGGGTTCCGGTCGCGGCGCAGGAACTCCTCCTGGGCGCCCGCCCAGTCCTCCACGCGGTTCTGGCCGAGGTAGAGGCCCAGGAGGAGCCGCTGCACCTCGGGGGTATCGTCTATCCCGGGGCTCCTCACCACCCCGTCCTCGAGAATCGCCAGGGCTTCCGCGTTCAGGCCGGCTTCCATGAGCATCCCGGTCTCGTCCAGGTAGGACTGGCGGAACATGGGGTGATCCGGGTAGTCGCTCCGGAAGATGTCGTATAGGATAGCGGCGTCCCGGACGCGGCCCACCGATCTGGCGTAGCCTATCTCGTCCAGGGTGGCCTGCGCTTCCTCGGGACGTCCCGGAAATTCCCGGCGGAAGGTTTCGAGATCGCCGTACGCCATGGCGTTCATTCCCATCGACCCTTCGATGGCCGCCACTTCCAGGAGTACCTGCGGGCGGTCCGCGTGGTCCGGGAAGGCGCTCAGGTATTTCCGGTATCTGCCCAGCGCCGCTTCCGCGTCGCCGGATCTGTATTCCTGGCGCGCGGCCAGCAGGCTCAGATCCGCCGCTCTCGGGTCGTAGGGGTAGCTCTCCAGGAAGTCCGTCCAGGCCGCCAGCCCTTCCCGGGGGCGGTTGAACACCATGCAGTCCTTGGCCTTCTCAAGGAGGAGTTCCCGGATCTCCGGGTCGAACGGATAGCGTTCCCGGAACCGGTCCAGGGCCTCGAACGCCGTGTCCGGAAGTCTCGCCCTGACGGCGTCCCTGTACTCCGTGAGATAGGACTCCCTGGTGAGCGGGTCCTCCGGGTAGCGGGATCTCATCTCGCGGAGGAACCCGAAGGCCTCCTCCGGACGGCCGGCCCCGTACAGCTTGCGGTAGGCGTCCAGATAGCTCCCCGCCGCCCCGGGATCGTTCGGGTACTCGCTCTGGAAGATTCTTATCGTGTCTATGGACCTGTCGCTCTCGCCCGCGTTCCACTGCTCCTCGGCCCTGTCGAGAAGCATCCTGCGGCCCGCGAGATCCCCGGGGTAGAGCTGGCGGTACAGCTCCTCGTAGCGCCAGGCGTCCTCGGGGCGGTCCCGTTTCCGGGCGTCCGCTATGGTCTCGGTTACCGTGTCGCGGACGCGCTCGTCGTCCGGGTAGCGCATCCTGAATTCGGAGAGGCGGTCCCAGTACCTGAGGGGGCGGTTCTGGCGTCGGTCCATCTTGGCCTGGGTCAGGAGATATTCGGGTGCGAGCTCGTCTTCCGGATAGTCGCGGCGGTAGCGGTCCATCAGCGCCGAGGCCGGATCGAAATTCGAGTTTTCGACCTCTATGGCGGCGGCCTCCGAAAGCGCCAGCTGGGCTATCGCGGTGAGCGGCCTGACCAGCGGATCGTCCGCGAAGTCCAGGAGATCTGCCACGGCCCCGGAGTCCCTGGGCGCCGCGAAGACCGTCGCGGTGTCGGAGAGCCTCGCGTAGAGCCAGTCGTTCTCCTCCGGGAACTCGCCGGCCGTCTCCTTTATCTGGTCGAAGGCGTCCCGGGGCTTTCCCGCCGCGAGGGCGGACGTTATTATCTCCTTCTGGTCGGCGAGCCTGCGCTCGGGGGAGTCCTTCTCTATCTCCCTCCAGACTTCCAGGGCCTCGGCGGGCCTGCCCATCTTCTCGTAGGACTGGGCGAGAAGCCTCATGAACCTGAGCCTGTCCGGTCCTTCGAGGAAGGAGGAGTTGTCCAGGTTCAGGTTCTCGATCCGGTCGTACTCCCCCAGGCTGAAGCGCTGGGTGGCCTCGTTCACCACCGCCCGCGAGAGTATGGGCTTCGCCTCGTCCACCAGGACCCCCTTCGGGTATTTGCTCACGAGCTCGCGGAGCCAGCGTATGGCCTCGGAGTTCTCGCCGTCGGCGGCCTGGGCCTGGCCTATCTTCAGGTACGCCAGTTGCAGGAGGGGCGACGGCGACGCGCTGGAGATTATCTGATCGTACATCTTCACGGTAGCCTGCCTTGCCCCCCGCTCCAGGGCGTCGAAGACCTGGTCGCCCCGGAAGAAGGAGCTCAGCGCCCCCAGATCGGCCAGGCGTATCTGGGAGACCAGCCCGCCGTCCCTGTCGGGGTAGAGCTCCTTGGCCAGCTTGAAGAAGCTTATGGCCTCCGCGTTCCGCCCCATGGACTGGAGGGCGTTCCCGATGCGGGCCAGCATCACGTCGGCCTTAGGGTGATCGGGCTCCAGGTTCACCGCATGCTCCAGGAACATGGCGGTCAGATCCGGGCGCGAGAGATACGAGTACGAGTCCCCCAGGGCGTAGAGCATGTTCGGGTAGAGCTCGTAGATCTCGGGATCCCTGTCCAGCGCGTCCCTGAACTTCTCCACCGCCTGGCTGTACAGGGAGTCCTGGTAGTCGGCCATGGCCAGCCGGAGCAGGGCGAGGGGGGACCAGGCGTCCGGGGGGATCTTCTCCGCCAGGGGCTTCACCGCCTTGCGGGCGTCCTCGTTCAGGTTCATGGCGAGCGACATGTCGGCTGCCCGCAGCGTGGCCAGGGGGGCCCAGGGGGATTCCGGGTAGCTCTCCGCGTCCAGGCGGTAGAGGCCGGCGGCCTCGTTGTGGTAGCCCATCTGCCTGGCGATGTCGCCAAGCATGAAGCCGGCCCTGGGGGCCTCCAGGCTTCTCGGGTAGGTGTCTATCGCCTCGCGCCAGGCGTCCGCGGCTGCCTGGTAGTTTTCCGGCAGGCCCTTGGCGTAGTAGAGATCGCCCAGGAGGAAGACGGACGGGTCGGAGTAGACGTGGCCCGGGTTCTCGCTCCTGAACTTCTCAAGGAGCGCTATGGCGGTGTCCAGTTCGCCGACGGAGGCCGCGGCCAGCGCGTCCGCGACGGTCCTCTCGGGGGTCCCGGGCTCCGGGGATCCCTCCACGAACAGGGAAACCCCCCGGACGATCTCCGGGAGCGACGGGGGATCCAGTATGAGCTCCCCGCGCATCCTGGACGGCGCCGGGAGGCCCCGCTCCTCAGCCTCTTCCGCTTCCGTCTGGCCCTTCAGGTCGACCACCAGCGAGAAGCCGTCCCGGGAGAGGAAGTGGCGCACGTCGAAGTGGTTGGTTGAAAGGGCGATTTCCGCGACAAGCCTCTCCCCGTCCCGGTCGAGGGTCACTTCGCGGACCAGATCGTCGCGGGGCGGGGAGACCGAGACGGAGCTCCCCGCAGGGCCGAAGTCGGCCTGGATCTGTCCGGCGTCGCTTCTGCGGACGATCACGTCGTCCAGCTTTCCCCTGAACGTGAAGACCAGCCGGGTGAAGCCGTCGGCATGTCCCAGGCTCATCTGTTCCAGAACGTTCATGCCGGGGGCGGGCGCGGCCGGGGCGGCCGGACCCGCCGCGCCGGGAAGGCCCGGGGAAAGCCCGGGAGGGGTTCCCGGAGGCCCGGTCTGGGCGAGCGAGACGTGCGCGGGCGAGACCAGCGCCATGGCCGCCAGGGCCGCGAGGGCGAGCGCCGCCGCGGGGCCGGGTCGCGGGAACGCGGCCTTCGGCCCGGACGCCCTGCGGCGGCCCGCGGCCGGAATTCCGGGTTCTGCGGTCTCGCGGAGGTTCATGGATGCTCGTTTTCGCCCCGCCCGCGGGCGGGGTGCGGAGAATGCCCGGCTTCGGCTCGGAGGCGGACGGCTTCCGGCCGGAGGCCGGGTCCCGGGCAGGGGTTCGGACCGGCGCCGCGGCTCCCGCCCGTCCGGGCGGTTTCGCGGAGGTGTCCCGGAAGGTTCCCGCAGGCCGTCCGCGTCGCGGACGCGTTCCCCGCCGGTCCCTTCGCCGGGAGCGGTGCCCGCCCGCCGTCCCCGACGCGGGCCGGAACGGGCCGGGACGGCGGACACGGGCGGCGGGGGACGGAAACGCCCTCTTATAGTATTATCGGCCGCAGCGCGATTTTTCTCAAAGCTGGGCCCTGATCTCAGGAAGGCCTGGAGCGGGGCCCGAGCGGCATCTCCGGCGGAAGCGCCGTCCGCGGGGTATCTCCCGTGATGAGCGGGGATCTCCCGGGGGGACGGGCCCTTCAGGAGCCCGTTCCGCCTGCGGGGGGGGGACCCGGTGCCGGGGTGAACTTCCGGAAGCCGGATTCCCGGCGGGCAGGCGGCCGCAGGGAGCGCCTTCCGGGAGCGGGGGCCTATCAGGCAGATCCCGGACGCGCTCCGGATGGGGCCGGGCGGACGGGTCCGGGACGGCTCCGCGCCCCGGGCTTTCCGGCGGCTCCGCGGGGGGGGAGCCAGCCGCCCCCCTCATTTCTTCCTGAGCTTCTCCTGCAGGGTGGTCCGGTTGATCCCGAGGAGGCGGGCGGCCGTGTTCTTGAGACCCCCGGAGGCCGTGAGGGCCCCTTCTATGAGCCTGGCCTCGTAGCCCTTCATGAGGGCGTTGAGGGTCACGCCCTCCGCCGGGAAGTTCAGGAGAGGGGCGACGAGTCCCATTATCTCGTCCGGGATGCCCTGGCGGCCGGAGGCGCCTGCGGGGGGAGCATCGGGGTCAGGGGCTTCAGGAGGGATCGTCCCGCCGGGATCAGTGGCGGTATCCGTGCCGGAAAACAGGCCGGTTTCGGCCGGTCCGGTGCCGGGACCCGTGCCGGGCGTGGCGGAGGGGCCGTCGGAACCGGAAAAGCCGGAAGCTTCGGAAGGACCTGAACCTTCGGGAGGGACGGAAGCCCCGGAGGGAGGAGAACCTTCGGGAGGGACGGAAGCCCCGGAGGGAGCCGAAACTTCGGAAGGGCCGGGGAATCCGCCGAAAACGGAGGACTGGGCCTGAAGCCCGTCCGGATCCGGGACTTCGGGCCCCGGGTCGGGCGTTCCCGGACCCCGTGCCGCCGAGGAGGCCGATCCGGCGGACCCTGAGCCCATGAAAAGGTGATCGTCCGGATCGTCGGGATCTTCGGGAACGTCCTCAAGGACGGGATCATGGGGACCGGCCCAATCCGTCTTTTCCTGAACTTCCGTGCCGTTCGCCGTGCCGGGGCCGCCGGGTAAACCGGAAACGCCGGGAAGACCGTGATAGGGAACGTCCATGCCTGCCGGTGCGCAGCCGTCCGGGCGGGGGGCGACGGCGCCTCCGGGGGCCGGCTCCCGAACGTCAGGGGTTCCCGGTTGCCCGGAGCGGGAAGCCAGTTCCCCCGGGGCGGCCCGGTACCCGTACTGGCCCTCGTCGGGCTCGAGGAAGCCCTTCAGGAGCTCGTCCCTCGCCTCGTCGGCCGGATCGGGGACGGTCCTGATCCAGGCCGGAAGATCCTCGTCCGTGAGGACGTCCCCGTCCGCCAGGATGACCATCCTCTCCATCAGGTTCTCCAGCTCGCGGATGTTGCCCGGCCAGCGGTAGGAGCATAGCTGGTCCATGGCGGAGGGGCTCACCCCGGTCACGGAGGAGGCCCTGGTCTCCCGCAGGCGCTTCAGGAAGAAGTCGATGAGGAGAGGTATGTCGGCGGCCCGTTCCCTGAGGGGGGGCACGGAGACCGGGATGACGTTGAGCCTGTAGTACAGATCCTCCCTGAAGCGGCCCTCCCTGACTGCCCTGGCGAGATCCACGTGGGTGGCAGTTATCACCCGGATGTCCGCGCGGATGGTGCGCTCTCCGCCGACCTTCTCGAACTCGTGCTCCTGGAGGACCCTCAGGAGCTTTACCTGGAGCTTGGGGCTCATGTCCCCTATCTCGTCCAGGAAGACGGTCCCCCCCTGGGCCAGCTCGAAACGGCCCGCCCGCTCCTTGACGGCGTTGGTGAAGGCTCCCTTCTCGTGCCCGAAGAGCTCGGTCTCGAGAAGCTCCTCGGGGATGGCCCCGCAGTTGACCGGAACCATCGGCATGTCGCGCCTGGGGGAGGACAGGTGTATGGCCCTCGCTATGAGCTCCTTGCCCGTGCCCGTCTCGCCGTGGACCATGACCGTCGAGTCGGTGGCGGCCACCTTGGCGATGATCCGGAAGAGCTGCATGAGGGCGGGGCTCCGGCCCACGATGGCCCTGGAGGGGAAGACCACGGCCGGGTCGGGGCCGTCGTCGGCGGACGTCCGGCACGGCGCCGGGGAGTCGCGGGGTCCGGACGCCTGCGCGGAGCCGCGGTCGCCCGTTGCGGGAGGGGAAGGGGAAGGGCCGGTCCCGGAAACCCGGAAGGGCGCGGAAGCTCCGGCGTGGGGGCCGCCGGAGGCGGGGTTCGGGGTCTGGGCGGAAGATCCGGAGCCGTCGGCGAAGGATCCGAGGAGGCTCGTGAGCGACTGGGCCAGTTCCAGGGGGTCCGGAGGAACCGGCAGGTAGTCCGTCAGCCCCGACCTTATGTAGCCCGTGGCGGTCTTGAGGCTCGTTCCCGCCGCCAGGCCCAGGATCTTCAGGCCTGCCGGAAGCTGGCGGATCCTGGCGGCGATCTTCTTCTCGCTGGAGGTCTGGATGTCGTCCAGATTCACGATCAGGGCGGAGAAGCTCCCCTCCGGAAGCCTGGATTCGGCCTCCTCGAGGGTGAGGGCCCTCACGGCCGCGAAGCCGCGGTCCCGGCAGGCGTCGGCCAGGGTCTGGAACAGCTTGTTGTTTTTGACCGCGACCAGGACCTCTCCCATCGAAAACGCTCCTTGCGGGATGAAGTGCGGCCCCGGAGGCCGGCAGCCGGAAAGGCCGGGCGCGCCGGGCGGGCCGGGAAGATCGGGATGGTCCGGACGGTCCCCGGGGCCGTCCGGAGCGGCGGAAAAGGCGCGGAAGGCCGCAATGCCCCGGTCCGGCGGGGCAGTTCCGGGGTCCGGGACGGGACCGGCACCCCGAAGATCCGGCGGATCGGGGAAGTCCGTGTCCGGTTCCAGCTTGACCCTGCGGAACGGGGAAGGCCGCGTCCGCTTCTCCCCTGACCCTGCGGATCGGGGAAGGCCGCGTCCGCTTTTCCCCTGAACCTGCGGAACGGGGGAGTGTCAGGTTCGGGCGGACGGAACGGGACCCGATGTCCGCAAAGGGTCCAGAAGCCCCGGGTGGCGGGAAGGACGTTCGTCGGCCGGGGGTTCCGGGCCCCCGCGCCTTCCTTGGGTCCCCGGACGCTGGATCGTCGGGACGGAGCCTCCGAAAGCAGACAGTCTCTTAAATATAAGGCTTTGGATGTCTAAAAACAACGGTGACGGGCCCTGTCAAACAGGGTATGCAAATATGCAGCGTCCGGAAGAAGGACGGGGCCCGACAGGGCGCCCCCTTTGGGGAAAGCGCCCGGGAGGGAAGGTGCCCGGGTCCCGGCCCCGCGCGTTTCGGTTCGCGGCGGGCGTTGCGGATCCTCCACGGGCCTGCGGCCCGAAATCGTTGCCGCGTCCCGCTAAGCTCCGTCCGGAGAAAACCGGAACGGATCGCGGAAATGCCTGAACATCGGGACAGACGCGGCCGGGGGACAGACGCGGCCGGGCATAGGTTGTCCCATCCGCGCGTCCCCATGATGCTGCGGGCGGAAGGCGCGGTTAACCCGTCCGGAAAACGCGGCGGGATATTTTAGTGGGCCGCCGCGGACATGAACCGGGTCTGCGTAAACTGCCGCGGACACGAACCGCGACCGCGTAAGATGGAAAAGCAATTAAAAATTGGAGAATCATGATTTATCAACATGAAGGTTGTCAGGTTGTCAGACCTGCAACAATTGGGAGTTTTACGGTCAGGGGGAATGGGGAAACTTATGCGGGAAACTTTCCGGAAAGGCGGAAGGCGTGAAGGTGCCGCCTCGGCCGCTTGAATTCGGAGGGGGTGTCATAACTGGACAATCGGTATATGAGCGACTATAATCAAATTTTGTGGTTC
>JAISEQ010000197.1 GCA_031264045.1 Deltaproteobacteria bacterium | reverse complement strand
CTATTGTCTACATTATATTCTCATTATCGTACTATTTACTGGATATTATGATGGCCTTGCGGAAGTTAAGTCTCATTCTTCCGGCATGCCGCGGACGGCATGCCGGACATTCTGACGGAACGCCGTAACGGGCAACGGAACATTTTGCGCCGTTTCGGGAAAGGCCGCGCGCGGGGACGCGTTTCGGCCGATCAAGATCGGCATGCGGCATGGCGGGCCGGACGCCCTCGGCGTTTCACGCGGTCCCGGGGACGCGATGCCGCGTCGAGCAGTCCGGGGTGCGCCCTGGCCCCTTTCCCTGAATCCTGCGGACGCGTCAATCGTTTCCCGGAATCCTGACGCGTCAATCGTTTCCCGGAATCCTGATGATGGCTCCGGCCCCCCGCACCGTTCGCGGATGCGGCCGCGCCTGCCGTGCGCGGCATGACGTGCGCGGCAGCGCGGCATCCCGTTCGCCCGCCGTCCCGCCGGAAGGCGTGGGAGGTAAGGGCGCGGACATCCGGATGCGGCGCCGGCGGGTCCGGGAGCTTCACGGTCCGGCAGGATCCGGGGACTGAGCGATTTACGGCTCCCCGTCCGGGCACCTCCCGCCGTGGGAGGCGACCGCACGGGGCGCGCGGTACCGCACCCGGACCGTCAGCCGACCACGGTCCTCCCGGCATCGCCTTCCCGGCAGGAGCGGGCGGGGTGAACCGCCGCGAAGCGCTCCGCGTGCGCCGCGACGTGCGTCTCGTAGTTCTCGATCTTCTTGTCGAGCTTGTCCAGGGTGCCCTGGATCTCGGTGAGCCTGGCCGCTATCCTCTCCCGCTGGTCTATCAGTATCTGCTTCCTCGCCTTCACGGTGGACTCGCCCTCCCGGTGGAGCCTCACGTACTCGGCGAGGGCGTCTACCTCGACTCCCGCGCCGCGCATGCACCTGATGAACCCTATCCAGCCGCACTCCTTTTCGCCGTAGTCGCGGGCGCCTCCGCGGGTCCTCGGGACGTCCGGGATCAGGCCCGCCTTCTCGTAGTAGCGGAGCGTGTCCACCGAGAGCCCCGTCTTCCTGGATACCTCGGAAATGTTCATGGAACCCTCCTCCCCCCCGGAAGCGGCCGGGGGGCCTCAGGGACCCGCGGCAGAGCGGATCCGCCGGTAACGTTAACCCCGGACGTCTCATAAATCAAGGACTCCGGTTTCGCGGCTCCGTGTCCGGACCGGTTCCCTTTCCGGCCCCGAGGCCGGTTCGCCGCGGAAGCCCGTGACGGCCTGACTCCGGTCTCCCTGACCCTGAACCGCCGGAGGACGGGCGGTCGTCCGGGACCTTTTGGACGGCGGTGACCCCGCCGAGGACCGTCCGGAGGGACGGAGCGCCGCTTCTTCCCTTGTACCGTTCTCCCGTTCCCGGGAATCCCCTTCTCTGGATCTCACGGTTTCACTTCTCCCGATCCCGGGTTCCCCCTCCTCCGGATGCCTCGAGATTGTTCTTGACTTGGAGTCGGCTCCAGGTGCTATATTATCCGACACCGTCGAACTTGAATCTCCCCTTTCGGGGGACGCTCCCGCGGCCGGGGTCTGTCGCCCCGCCCCCCGGCGCAGAGGGGTCCGCGCCGGGGGGTGGCGGGCAAGCGGGCCCGCCACCGGCCGGGTACCGGGAAGCGTCCGCCGGAAGCCGCGTCCTCCGGCCCCGGCACGGCGGTGCCTGGGCCGGGGCGAGCGCGGTCGGCAGTCCCGGAAGTTCTCCCACCGGCTCCGAAGCCTCGCGGGACGCCGGCACCTGACTCCCGGGTTCCGGCCGTGCCGGTCCGGCGGCTTCGGCCCGCCGGCACGGTTCCTCCCCCTGGCCGCCGGGCCCGCGCTCCCCTCTGCGGGACCGCCTCCGCCCTCCGCGGTGCCGCCCCAAATCATGGCCGTCGGCACGGCTTACGGCCCTGCTGCCGCGGAATCGGCCCCGACTGGCGTTATCCGTCACGGGCTTCCGGAAAGCGCTTCCGCTACGCCCTCCGAGGTGCGCGTTCCGGACTCGCCGCACGGGGGCCCGCCGGTTTCGTCCGGAGGGATGTCCCGTCTCCCCCGCTTCCGGTTCCCACGCCCCGTGTCCCCGGACTTCGGAGGGCACCGGGAGCCCCGGACGGTCAGACGGCCGCCACCCCCGTGCCGCGCGATTCCGATTGGGCTTGAAGCTCCTGGAGATCCTGGAAGGCACGTCTCCCCCGGACGGCGGGCGCGGCTCCGGAACGCGAGGACGGGACGTTTGGACCCGCCTCATCCTGAGCCGGCGTCTGGACCCGCCTCATCGCGGATCCTCATCGCGGAGCCATGGATTAGTAGGCCCGGCTCAGAGCGCCCGGACCGACTCGGGGCGTGGAGAAGCCCCGTGTCCGCCAGGACGGTAGCGGAGGGAGGCGGGCGCGGGTCCTTCCGGGCTTTTTCCTGGGGACGCCGGAGCCTTCCGGAAGCTTCCGCGAACGACGGGCGGCGACCCTCGGAGGTGCCGCGGGGAGGCCCCCTGTCCCGCTCCGCGCCCGTTGGACCGTTCCTTCCGGTGCTCTTCCCAGTGGGCGGGGAGGTTCCGGCGGACATCCGGGAGGGTTCTGAAAGGGCTTGACATTTCACAGCCTCCGGGCTATCATCTCCGAGTTTTTCAGCCCTTCCGCCCGGGCCCTGGGGTCAGGGAGGGGCAGAGAGGCCGCCGGGCCGGACGCCCCCCATCATGGTCTCGCGTCTCCGGCGGCGACGCGCGGCTGTAGCTCAATGGATAGAGTGCCTGACTACGAATCAGAAGGTTGAAGGTTCGAGTCCTTCCAGCCGCGCCACTGGCCTTTTCATAGTTCCCGAGAACGTCTTCAGCAAGCGGAAAACCCGCCCGGGTCCTGGACCCGGGCGGGTTTTGTTTTCCGGGGACTGCCGGGGAGAGCGTGGACATCCGGAACTGAAAGCAGTACGGTTGGCAGCATAAAACCAAAGGACGCCGCATTATACTGCCTGAAAGTCTGATACGCAGTCAGAGAGCGGGGTTAAAGCCGATCAAACTCTTTGACGGAATGAGACAGGGCCTCTATCTTGAAGTTCATCCGAACGGGAGCAGGTGCTGGAGAATCCAGTCGCTGTGACATACCCCGGGCTAAAGCCCAGGGGCTTCCCGTATGCCGTCTCGGGCCCGCCAGATTTACGTCCGGGCTAACCCCGCGTGTCCCGCGTTCTTGTCGATGGCCAGGCCGAGCATACGCAGGCCCTCGGCCCTTATATTCAAGGCTGCGTTGACGTCCCGTCCCTGTCCCGTGCGTGTCCGCACCGGTCGCAGACGTAGACACTTTCAGCCAGGCCCAGGGCAGGTTTCACGGCACCGCAGGCCGAACAGGTCTTGCCGGAAGGATAGAACCTGTCCACCAGGACGAACCTCTTGCCCCCGTTCCTCCAGCCTGCGGCGCAACATGTTCACGAACATGCCCCAGCCGTTGTCGGCCACGCTCCTGCCGAACCTCAACGCCCGGGCCATGCCGTGCATGTCTATGTCCTCGGCGATCACGGCGTCGAAGGCGCTGGCTGTCCTCCCCGACTCCTTCTCGATGAAATCTTTCCGCCGGTTCCGTACCTTAAGGTGGCATTTAGCCACCCTGTTCCTCTGTTTCTTCCCGTTCTTGCTCCCCTTCCCGCACTTGTGAAGCTTCCTCTGCCTGCGGGCGAGCCTCTTCTAGAAGTTTCTGAAATGCCCCGGCCTGCCGGGTTTCTTCCTCTCCGAATCAACGTAAAGATCCGGCATCGAGAAATCCAGGCCGATCGCTTTGCCCGCGTCCGTCTCGACCGCCGCCGGGGCCGGCGCGTCGAACTCGTTCAGGATCGCCGCGCGGTACTGGCCGGCCGCGTTCCGGCTCACCGTGACCGACTTCAATCTCCAGCCCTC
>JAISEQ010000132.1 GCA_031264045.1 Deltaproteobacteria bacterium | reverse complement strand
GGATCGCGTCCGCGAAGCCCTGTTCTCGGTGCTGGAGGCGCTGTTCGGCGGCCCGACCGGCTGGTTCGGCAAAGCCGCCCTGGACCTCTATTCCGGTTCCGGCGCGCTGGCGTTGGAAGCCCTCTCGCGGGGGGCCGCGCGTGCGGTGGCGGTCGACTCCGCGGATCTCCCTGCGGTTCAGGAGCACCCTCCCAGCGGTAGGCGCGATGAAGCCGGCAAGCACGTTCAGCACGGTGCTCTTGCCGCATCCGGAAGGGCCCATCACGCAGACGAACTCGCCTGGAAAAATGCTGAAGTTCACGTCCGCAATCGCGGGGGAGACGCTCTTCCCCTTCCCGAAGCTCAACGACACCCCCTCGCAGCTGATGAGCTCGTCCGTCACGGCGAAAGGAACTCCGTGAGGGATCTCGGCCTGCGTCTGGTTCGGCTTGCGCCTGAAGAAGGGAAACTTCACGGGTTCCTCGGGAAGCTGGCCGGAGTCCGGTCAGAAGGGCTGGCCGTCCGTCCGGGGGACAGCGGGAAATGGAGGACGGAAATGCCTGGATGCCGTTTCGTCCGGAACGGCTGAACTCGGGAATCCCCGCGCCCCGGGCTGGCCCGCGAGCCGCCAGGGGCTGCGCCATCAGTCCGGATCCCGCGAAGAACTGAATCAAGCGATGCGACAAATCCAGAGAAGATGAACTGAATATTGCGATGCGCGAAATCCAGAAAAGACGAACTGAATATCGCGATGCGCGGAATATACTGTGAACTGAATCTTGCGGTGCGCAAAATCCGGAAAAGACGAACCGAATATCCCGATGCGCGGATTATACCGGTGAACTGAATCTTGCGTTGCGGAATCCCGCAAGTCCTGAACCCTATTCCCCGGTCTGCCCCCCGCGCAGCATCCGCGGGGGGCGGCCGGCTCACAACCCGCGCGGGCCCTACTTCAGGGCGTCCTCAAGGAATCCTCCGTTCACGGCGGCCTGGTAGATGGAAAGATCTCCGGCCTTGTCCAGGTTGTTCTGGGAGACGTGGAAGTCGGCAGTGTCCTTCAGCGTCTTCGCGAAGTCGCCCGGCTTCCCCTTGGGGCCGAGGTACCTGGGCGACAGCTGGTCCGCCCCGCGGACGTAGTTGTTCCCGGCGAGCTGGGCAGCTGCCGTGGGCACGTCTATCTCGATGTTTTTGGCAACGATGCCGGCGGCCTGGTCCGGACTGTCGTTTATGAGGCCGTTGGTCCGCACCAGGGCCTTCACGTAGTTCGTCACGAGAGTCGGGTACTTTGCAGCGAACTCCTTGGAAACCACGCTGACATCGGCCGTAATCGCGCCCTTCTCCGCAAGCTTCGCGCTGTCGGTGATGACGGTCCCGTCGTTTCTGACAAGCTCCTCAAGCACCGGCGTCCACACGTAGGCCCCGTCGATGTCCCCGCGGATCCAGCTCGCCAGGATGTCCTGGGTCTGCAGATCCAGTATAGTCACCTCGGAGGGATCGACCCCCTCCTGCAGGAGGGCCGCGAGCAGGCTGTAGTGGGCCGTGGACGCGAAGGGAGTGGCTATCTTCTTGCCTTTCAGGTCGCCCACGGTCTTGATGCCGCTCTTCTTCGTGACGGCAAGGGACTCCGCCGGTCCTATCACGTCGTTTATGAAGACCACCTCGTAGCCCAGGTTGTTGGACACCCCCAGAGAAACCGGCGACGAGCCAACGGTCGCGGCCTCGATGCTCCTGGAGGCGAAGGCGGTGTTGATGTCGCGCCCTGAATCGAAGAAGACGATTTTGGCCGGCACCCCCAGATCGTTGAAGTATCCCTCCTGGATAGGTATGGCCGTGGCCGTGGCGCTGTTGAAGGTGGCGATGTTGAAGACCGGAGGGTACTTCTCGCCGGTGGCGGGGTCGGTCCCCTGAGCCGCGAGGGTTCCGGGGAGGAGGAGCGCAGCGGCCGCTGCCAGGGCCAGCGCGAAGGACGCCGCGCGGGACGGAGTGGAAGTTCGGGTTCTCATGATTGGTAGCTCCGTTTTATTTAGTTCCGGCGCTGCGGCCCGGGCGGGCCGGCCGCGCGCGAACGAATGGCTTCCGGGCGGGCGGCCCGGACGGATTTCTGCGAAATTGTCCCGGGCTCCCCGAAGCCCGGATGTGTCGGGGCGGCAAAGGCGGTCCGGCAAGGCGGACGGGAACCCGGAGTCTCGGCGCATCGCGCCGCACGTTTCGGGACGGCTCTGCGGGCAGGGGACCGGCCGGGGCTGCGCGAAAGCCTACGGGGACCACCCTGGCAAAAGAGCGAACCGGGAAGGCCTGAACGGGAAGGGAACGGGCGCCTCACGGGCAAAGGGGCTAACCGGGAAGGCCTGAACGGGAAGGGAACGGGCGGCGCACGGGCAAAGGGGCGAACCGTGAAGGCCTGAACGGGAAGGGAACGGGCGCCGCACGGGCAAAAGGGCTAACGGGAAGGCCTGAACGAGTAGGCGGGCTCGCCGTGGGCTGGCGGAAACGGGGCCCCGTGACATCCGGAGCGGAGGAGCCGGCACCGGTCCGGAGGCGTGTCCGGCCCACGGCCCCTGTCTCCCTTTCCCGCCGGCCCCGCCTACTCCCTGCCCTTCCAGAACACCGCCTTCTTCTCGGCCAGGTTCAGGGCGGAGTCCAGGAGTATGCCCGTTAGCCCCATGACGATGATGCCCAGGAAGATCACGTCGGACTGGAGATACTTCGAGGCGTCCAGTACCATCCAGCCTATGCCCGAGACCGCGGCCACCATCTCGGCGGCGACCAGGGTCGAGTACATGAAGCCCAGAGAGGTCCTGAGCCCCACGAAGATGTCCGGGAGGGCCACGGGGAAGATCACGTACAGGAAGATCTGCACGGGCCCCGCTCCCAGGGTCTTCGCGCCGTTGGTGTAGTCGGAGCGCATGCGCGCCACCCCGGCCACCGAAGAGATGTACAGCGGCCAGAATCCGGCCAGGTAGAGGAGGGCCACCTTGGAACCGTCGTCTATGCCCATCCACAGCACAAGCACCGTGTAGTAGGCTAGGGGCGGGAGCGGCCGGTAGAAGGAGATCAGGGGGTCGAGGGCGGTCCTAAGCCTCGGCAGGCACCCGCTCAGGAGCCCTATCGGGATTGCGGTCACCACCGCCAGACCGTAGGCGGTGAAGAGCCTCCTCAGGCTGTAGCCCAGGTGCGCGAAGAGGCCGTGGCCCTTGTAGCCGGAGGAGAGCACCCTCTCCAGGCGCCTTCCCACCGCCTCGGGAGACGGGAGGATGATCTCCGAGAGCCCGGCGAAACGGGAGAAAAGCCACCATGCGAGCACGATGGCCAGGCAGGCGCAGAGGCTTATGAGCTTGTGCTCCCAGTAGGGCTTCATGGGATCCCGCAGGCGACAGGTTGGGGCCCCGCAAGGGGGCCGCCGGGGCAAAAAAAAAGACTGAAGCCTCGGTCGGGGGACCGGGGTTCAGCCTTCGTTCGTTAAGAAGATCAGCCGCTGGCAGTGCGCCCGGCGGTCGCCGGGAGCTCGGGAGGACCGGCACCGGGGCGCGGGTCCAGATTTGATGATTATAGGGGGAAAGCAACCCGCCTGTCAAGGAAAAAATTACTGGCGCGTCCGCCTCCCCTCGCCGGCCCCCGGAACCGGGGCCGTCCGGCCCGCCGGGACCGGAACGCCGGGTCCCGCAAACGGTCGGCTTCCGGGGGAAATGTGCTATCATCCTCCCGGGCCGGAGGACTCCCTAGCCTCCTCAAGCCCCATCCGCCCCGGAAGCGGGCCCCGGGCGTCCCTGCGGACATCGGGGGCAGGACCCCGGCCCGAGCCCGAGCCCGGCCCCCGGGAGGCTGCCCCGGACGCCCCTGGACCAACCTGTCCGGCCGCCCTGTCCCGCCTGATGGACTTCGGGCGCCGCAAGGCGCAGGCGAAATCGCGGCCGAAATTCGGCCAAGGACAGGAAGGCCTTGCCATGAAGACTGAAAAGCCGCGCGGGGGAGAGCCCGCGGGGGACGCCCGCCCGGAGGGCCGCCCGGCCGTCCCGCCTGAGGGGAAACGTCGCGCTCCCGTGGGGGCAACTCCCCCCGGAGGCCCCGGGGACCGCCCCCGCCGCTCGCCGCCGGAAGCGGAGGAGCCGCGGGACGCGTCCGGGACGGAAGGCTCCGCCGCGGACGCCGAGGAGGCCGGCCGCCCAGCCGGGCGCCGCGCCCTGCCGCCGGAATCCGGGAAGACCCGAAAGACATGGAAAGGGCGCCTGCCGAGGATGATGCTCCTGACCGCCGTAGGCTTCGTCTCCCTTGCCGTCCTCCTCTTCGCCGGCGGCTGCTTCTATCTGAAGTCCGAAAGGTTCGGGGCGCTCCCCGAGGGGGAGAGGCTTGCCCGGATCGAGAGATCCCCGAACTGGCGGGACGGGGAGTTCCGCAACCTGCAGCCGGCCAGGGACACGAGCGCCGAAGGCCGCCACGGTCTCCTGGGCTTCTTCTTCAGGGGCGGGAGGACAGCCCCCAGGGGCCCGCTCCCAGTGGCGGTGACGGATCTGAAGAATCTCAAGGACGGGGAGTTCGTATGGTTCGGGCACTCCACCTTCCTCTTCGTCCTGGGAGGCAGGACCTTCCTGGTGGATCCCGTATTCATAGGGAGCATATCGCCCATCCCCTTCGCGGTGAAGACCTACGGAGGCACCCACGCCTACGGCATAGAGGATCTTCCGGAACGGATCGACTACGTGCTCCTGTCCCACGACCACCACGACCACGTGGACCACAAGACGCTCAAGGCCCTGAAGCCGAGGGTGGGCAGGGTGGTGTGCGGCCTCGGCATCGGGGCGCACCTGGAACGCTGGGGCTATCCCCCGGAGATGCTCCTGGAAGGCGACTGGGGCGACGTGTTCGAGCCGGAGCCTGGGATCACCATCGCCCTGGAGACCGCCAGGCACTTCTCCGGGAGGGCCCTCACATGGAACAGGACGCTGTGGGCGTCCTTCGTCGTGGAGGCCGGGGGCAGGAGGATCTTCTACAGCGGGGACGGGGGCTACGGGAGCCACTTCGCCAATCTCGGGACCAAGTGGGGCGGGTTCGATCTGGCCTTCATCGAGGACGGCCAGTACGATCAGGGCTGGCGGGACATCCACCTGTCCCCCGAGGAGACCGTGCGGGCGGCGATCGATCTCAACGCCAAGGCCGCCGTGCCGGTCCACAACTCCAAGTACAGCATCTCCTACCACGACTGGGACGATCCCCTGGTGAGGGCGAGAAAGGCCGCCCGCAACCTGGGCGTGAACCTGATGACGCCGCTCATGGGCGAGAGCGTGAAGGTTTCGGGGGAGGACCGGGAGTTCCCCCCCTGGTGGGAGGGGAGGGACTAGCGCCCGCCCCGGGGCGCGAGGGGCCTGAGGCGTTCCGTACCGTTCTTCCGCTCCCCTCCGCTTGCTTCCAGTGTCCATGAAGCGCTAGGATGGCGCGGGGACGTAACCGTCGGGCCCCGCAGCCGGGGCCACGGGCCGGCCGCGTTTTCGCGGAACCCGGCCGGCCCCGGGGCCCGCCCCTGCCCTGGGGGGCCGCCCCTGCCCTCAGGGGATGCCCATTCCCTCAAGCCCCCCGGGAGACCCCATGAAATCCAGGACGAACCCCCCATCCGGCACGGCCGCCGCCCTTCTTCTCTGCCTGGCCCTCCTGTCCGCGCCCTCCCCCGCCCCGGCCCAGGGACTCGCCAGGGAGTTCTGCCCCATGTACACCCTCTCCAGCGGCAACGAGGGGACCGGAACCTACCTGGGCGAGCTCGCGGCGGACGGAGTCCCTCTCCTGGCCATCAGGGCGGACGGCCGGAACGAGCCGGAGGGATTCCTTCCCGGAATCCTGGAGATCCCCGACTTTCCCGAAGGCACGAGGGTCGGGTTCACCTACGATGTGGTCTGGCAGCACTTCGAGAATGCGGGGGAGCAGTTCTGCACCACCCGGAAACAGCTCACCGCCCTTGAACGGCTCCCCGAACTCCTGCCGGAAGCCGAATCATCCAAAGCCCTTATATTGATCAAATAAGCTAAATTTACTGCATTCAGACCATGTTACAGATTTGCGCCTCTCCTTCCGCCGCACCTTTCAGGGGACAACTCGGTTGACGGAGGCCGTTGGAGCAGACCGGCGGTATTCCAGGAGCGGGAGAGGCGCACTGGAAGCAAACAGGGAACAACAAGGTTTAATTGCTGCCATGTTATCGCCGTTCAGTATCTGAAGCGCTATTCAGAGCTGATTAGGACGGGATTTTTTGCGCAGCTCAACCTCTCGCGGCACACAATGTTTCAAAGTGGGAATACCTCTGGCCATTCCATCACCGATACATAAAGCTCCTATTGCTTTACCAGGTCCGAGTTTTGAAAGTTCCAGATCGATTCTTTTATTGTAAACAAGCATAACGGAATTGATAGAATTTTCTAGATAACTTTCTAAAATTACAGAATTTAAACCAGAACTGTGTTTGCCAATTCTTTTAACAAATCCGAAGACAAAAATTTTTTTATCCTTATATTTCAAATCCCCATTTAACTCACTGGCTTGATATTCCTCGCACATATCCTTTGCAGTTACAAAAGTATAAGTTGATTCTGATTTTTCGCTTGGGATAAACGAATCAAAAAACTTCAAACAAATTTCATTTTTAACTTGGTTATCCTGAGAATTCATCCCTTGCAATTCAGCATCCGGAATCTTCAAGCTGACAAGACAGTCCAGCATGACGATGTCAGGATCTCCAATTTTTCCCAAAAGGCGAGTTGCACCAACACTGACATTCTGACCAAACGTTTTCATATAGTCTTTTTTCAAATAGTACAAGTCAGCTGCCTGGTATCCTCAGTGTTCAAGCACATCGATATTTCCCAAAGTAATTTCCAAAATTTTAGCGAATCCATCAAGCATACCAGTTAATTGCTTTTTAACTTGATTTTCATGACCTGGAGAAGTGACATTTTGCATGTTTAACATGCTAGACACAGACAGTATGGCAAACATCGATGTTCCGTTATGTTTACCGCTGAATTTAACCAGATTTATTTTATCTTCATCTGATGTATCCAAAATATAGTTTGAAGGGTAACCCACCGTGAAATCCATTTCCAAAATAGGCGGATCTGCTTTAGTGCTGTCAAAAGTATTCCAATTTTCCACCTTTACAGAATCAAGGCTTATCTCCACGTCAAATTCTGGGATAAGCGCCGGGGCCGGTTCTGGAGCTGACTCCGGAATTGATTCTGGAGTTGAAACCTGGCTAGAATCTGGAGTCGGAGCCGTGTTAGACTGACATCCTGTCAGTAAAGCAAATTGAATGGCAATAAATCAACAGAACAGCGAAGAACAGAAAATGGAATACATGCGATTCATGGTGACACCTCACGGACTAATCAACGTTTGTTATTATATTGGCGGTTAAAGATCTTTACAAAACAACATTCTATTGTTTGAATATCACAAAAGATCGTACAAATTTTATTATTGCGATAATAGTGAAGAACACAATAGTCACTTTGGTTTCGGACTATATCAGTAACCATTCGCTCACCCGTTATCCGCGTGCGGGCATGAAACAGGCTTGCCGGACACTTCTTTTCCGCATTGGGGCAGTTCATAAGAGCCATGACGATCTCATCCGGAGTTGATAAGGCGTTAAGAGGCCGAAGGAAACTTGCGAGAGTCTGAAAGCCGGAATGCTTCTTCGTTCAGTCAATGTCAGGGAAAGCGTCTGGCCGCCGCCGAACATTATGCGTTAGACCATGCAGGATCCGCATTCCAGACTTATGAACGCTCCTCCGTAATAATACCTCCCGCCATCTGCCGACACTGCCATTTTTTTCACATGCGTTTGACCAAATGCGGTTACCGGCCATAATTCGACAAGGGACCCTGCGCAAGTGATAATTCTTCCGCCGTTGCCGTTCAGTCTTTAGAAGCCGCCGTCATTTATGGTGCCGTTGTCTGGCTGACTGATGGATTCTGCTTCTGGAGCGGCAAAAGGCACGGCAGCCATGACGGTTTTCACACGCGCAAGACGTACCGCCAATATTGCAGCGACTGAAATCGGAAGGGGCAAGCGTCTCGCGGGGAAACCATTCGTTTTGAACGGATTTGAGAAATTTTTCGGCTCGGATTTAACATAACACCCCGGCCCCGCGCTGTCAACACGCGCCATCTACCAGGTGTTGTGACGCTATGCCCTCATAGGCACCTGATTTAGATTATGGTTTCTGGAGATTCAAGTTGTCCTTCACGGATGCCCTTGCCCGCGTCCCGGAGTTCCTGGCCGACCATGCGTACGACGCGGCCGACCGGGGCGGGAGACTTGCAGAGGCGCGGCGCGTAGCTTTTGCGGGGACTGGCCAGGACGGAAGCTTACAGACCCCGCCAATGCGGACGGAACCGTCGCGGCCAAGGCCATGAACGCCAAGTTCAGCGGCAACCGGGAAATGATGCGGCATGTGCAGAATTCTGCCGCAAGGAGTTTCTGGACAGGACGCCGGAAGAGTTCCCCGGCATCCTCCGGGAGCGGCTATTCACGAACGTCCTTACGGGACAATGGATAATTCGGATTCAGATGCTTGTGCCGGCCACAGCCGCCCTCGCTGCACGGAGTGCCGCCGATGCCCCTTCCGTCCTCCCCGGCCTAGGCCCGGTCAGCCCCCGCCGGTCCTACCAGAAGCTGTCCCGATTCCCCGGACGCGGCGGAGCGAGCCGATGTCCGGTACGGAGTTCCGGAAGCCTGCGGGGAGACGGTGCCGTACACCCAGATGATGCGGTCGGCCAAACTTCAGGCGGCCCGGGCGGAAAACGGGAAAGATTTCGGTCAAACCGCTGATTTATCGAATGAAATCCGAGGGCTGCCGGACACGGGGCGACAGGGGAGCCTCAGGCCGGCTGAAGGCCGCCCCGGCTTGCGCACGGCAGGAGCTATCCGGAAAACGGCGGCCGGCGGCGGATGAGCGGCGGGTCCGGAACAAGCATCGCGGGGGAAGGTGCCGGACGGGAGCCCCGCAGTTCCCGGGCACTCCCCGAACGGGGACGCCGCAGGGGCATCCCCGACGGGCGGGCGCGGGCCGGGTCTCCGGGGATGCCGCGGGGCTCAAATCCCCTGGCCGGCGTGCGCCTCACCTGCCGGGCCCCTCACGACGCGAGCCACGCGAGCACCCTGGCGTCGTCCAGTCCCTCCAGGCCTCCCGAGCCGTCCCCCCGGACTGAGAGGACGTCACGGGCCACATCGGCACGGCGGACAAGCCCTGCCAGATCGGAGAGGCACCCGGAGGGCCCCCCGCCGCCGTGGGTCACGAACAGGCGCACCTTCTTCCCGGTGAAGTCGCGCCGGGACAGCCAGGTCCTGACCGGTCCCGCCAGCCCGAACCACCACACGGGACTTCCCACGAGGATCGTCCCGTAGGCGGAGGGGTCCGGGGAGGGCTCAGCGATCTCGGGGAACGTCCCGGATCTGCCCTCGGCCCTGGCCGTCTCCGAGACCCTGCCCTCCTCTTCGGGGTAGGGGACGGCCGGCACTATCTCCGCCAGGGCGCCTGAAACCTTCCCGGCCAGGATCCCGGCGAGCTTCGCGGTGCTCCCTCCGTAGGAGAAGTAGACGACGAGCGCCGCGGGAGGCGGGAGAGGGCCGGAACCGTGCCCGGGTCCCGGGCCGTCCGGGGCCATCAGACGGCGCGAAGCGGTACCGATCGCCTTTCCGCAGGTCATGGGTGTCCTTTCCGCCGGCCAGTCCCGCCGGCCTGCCGGGTCCGGCCCCGTGGAGGGACGCCCGTGCCGCGCACGGGGTCCCCGCCGGGCCGCCCGCTGGCTAAAGCCCGAAGAAGCACGGCTTCCCCGTGGCCGGATCCTTGACCTCTCTCAGCCAGGCCACAATCCTGCCCTCGTCCAGGCCCATGAGCCCCCCTGCGCCGTCGCACCTCACGTGCAGAATTTCAGGATCCACGATGCCGTTGCGGGCGTGCCTGGCGAGATCGTCCAGGCACCTGCCGCCCCCCCTTCCCCCGTGGGTCACGAACAGGGCCAGGGCAGTGCCGGCGAAGTCGAACTTGGAAAGCCAGCTCCTGACCGGGCCCGCCAGCCCGGAGCGCCACACGGGGCTCCCCACCAGGACGACCTTGTAGCCGCCGGGGCCGGCGTAGTCAGGCACGAGCCAGGGGAGGGTCCCCATCCTCTCCTCCTCCTTAAGAATCTCGATGTGGCTGGACTCCTCGGCGGGGTAGGGGGTGCTCAGCCTGAGGTTCACCAGCTCGCCTCCGGAAAGCCTGGCCACGATCCCGGCCAGGGCGGCCGTGCTCCCGCTGTTGGAGAAGTATACGACGAGGGTCCTCGCGGCCTGCACGGCGCTCCCGCGGCCGACCGGTACCGGGACGGGACGCCGGAGGGAGCCGGATAGGGGGACGGGACGCTGCTGGTGGTGGGAGCAAGGGCCGGACAGGGGTGCCGGACGCGGGAACGGGCCCGAGGCGGACAGGGGGACGGGACGGGGGGAGGAACCGGGTACGGGCACTGGTCTGGAGGGGGTTCCGGGGAGGGGCACCGGACGGGATGGGGTTCTGGGGACGGGCACGGGACGGGAGGGGGAACCGGGGCCGGGACGCGGGGGGGAACCGGAGCCGGGGCGGTCCGGGGCCGCGAAGAGCGGCCTGGTGCCGGTGGTGCGCGATGCGCGGAAGGTCATGGGTCTCCTCTATGCCGGGGCGGTGCGCCGGCCCGCCGCTCCGGACCGCCGGAAAATGTCCGGCGTCCGCCCCCGGGGTTCCCGGCGGGAGCCGGCGCTGAGTCCGTAACCCCGACGGGGCCGGCCCGGGGTCCGTGCGGGGCGGCCCGCGGCAGGGGCGCCCTCGGCGCCGGGGGTCCCCGGAGCCGGGCCGAGGGGGGAAAGGGAATTCGGAGTCAGCCGCCCGCGGACATGTCAGGACCCAGGGGATTCCGGGGCCTCTCCGTCCCCCGCGCCGGCGGCCGACGCGTCGGACGCGCCCGCTGCGCCGGGCCCGTCCGGCGCCGGGTCGGGGACGGCATCCCCCGGAGCGGGCGAGGCCGGGCCGTCCGTCCCGTGTCCGGAGCCGCCGTCCGCCTCGGGGGCGGGGGCCGTCCCGGGCGCGGGCACCAGGGTTATGTGCTGGAGCTCGCTGAAGGTTCCCAGGCGCATCACGGGCCCGAAGGTGCCCACGCCCTGGGAGACCAGGAGCTTCACGCCGCCCACGTCGTAGCGGCCGCTGATGTACGGGAAGTTGCGGCGCACCAGGATGTTGCCGGGAAACACCTGGCCCCCGTGGGTATGGCCGGCCAGGTAGACCTCCATGCCCTCCCCGTCCGCGTACCGGACGCCCACCGGGCTGTGGTGGACCAGGAGATCGGGAAGGGCTGGATCCCTCCCTATCTTGGGGAGCTCCCGGTCCAGGCCCAGATCGTTCACGCGGTGGCCCTGGTTGGAGTTCAGATCCCCGTTCATGTAATGCATCCCGATGAGGTTGAGCCCGCTCTCCTCCACCCTTTCGGAAAGGAGCACCCTGATGCCCGAGTTCCGGACGAAGTCCAGGACCTCGCGCGTGTCGACGTAGTATTCGTGGTTTCCGGTGGTGAAGTACTGCCGGGCGCCGACGTTCCTGAACTGGTCGAAGATCTCGGGCTTCAGGGCGATGTTCCCGTCCACGAGATCCCCGTTGTAAAGGACGAAGTCCGGCTTGAGCCCGTCAATCGCGGCCAGGACCCTCCTGAGGTACCCGGCCCCCCTGGCGGGACCGAGATGGACGTCTGGGGCATGCACCAGGGTCACCGGGGCGGCCAGGCCCGGAACCTCGATCTCGGTGCGGGTGACGGTGAAGGACTGGGCATGGACGAAGCCGTACGCGACCGCAGCGAGGGCCAGGACGCAGACCGCCCTGGCCGCGGCCTTCATGGGCAGCCTCTTCACGACGAGGCGCAGCACGTCGAGGAGCACAGTCCCCATGAAGGCGAAGGCCCCGAACATGAGGAGGAGCCCCAGGACCACGAACAGGACGGCAAAGAGCCTGCTGTCCAGCGTGTAGGCCCCGCTCCTCAGGACCGCCACGTAGCCCCCGGTCCAGATAAGGCCGGCCGCGGTCCAGGGCCAGGCCCGCTTAAGCCCCATCCACTTCTTCATCCGCCAGGGGGTGTAGAAGAGGGACAGGATCATGAGGAGCATGATTGCCGTGAACATCGGGAGGTCCTCCGTGCCGCGGGGCGGCGGGGCGGCCACCGCCGCGCGGGCCTCCGGCCGGGAGGCGCCACGCGGCTGTTGTCGGTTCTATGGGGCAATCATAGCACAAACGCGGGCGGTGTGCCGGAAGGCAGCCTGCGTTCGAGAACGGCATGACAGATAAACAGCATCAAAGAGTAATAAAATACACTTATTGGATAAAAATAATTAATATCTAAAATATTAAAGCTTAAAAAGCAACAAACAACATAGTTACAGATAATTGCTCAAAATGGCGGCCCCGGGATCGGCGGCCGGGAAGCTTGTCCCGCCGTTCGGCGGGAGCTCGGGCGGCGCAATGCCCCGACCTGACGCCCGCCGCCCTTCCGAATTCCGCGCTTTCCGGGAGAAAACCTTTCCGAATCCCCGCAGAGTTCGAAAGTCTGACGAACGTAATCTTGATTCCACTGCGAAAAGCCCTCCTTTGGCCTTTTGCAGACCATTGCGCGAGCGCAAGGGAAGCTCGAATTGGCGGGAATTTGGCTAAAACGCAGGGAGTTTCATTCCGAAAACTCATAACGTTCACCCACGCGTTGGATGGGGAGGGTTTTTTGCAGTCGAATCAAAGTTTAAATTTTTCCTGCTTTTAATAACTGCATTCAGTTAGAATATTTAACAACCTGTCTTAACGATACTGCCAGACATAAGATACAACAGCTACGGAATAATTCAGCAATATCTCATGAAATGTCATGTCGCGCTGGCGTCATCGGGATCCAGTCAACATGCGCGCCGAAACGGGACATGTCGTCCATGACCGTCCCGCCTCAGACGAGCCTGGCGGTTGCCGGCGGACCGGGACGGGCTCCCCAACACCAGGCGTTACGGAGCTTCGGCGGACGCTTCCTCCCGGACACGCGCGCGGACGAGTCGTTCTGCCGCCTTGAAATTCTCATCCGGCCTCTATCTCAATAGGTTCCTCCTCCACCAGTCCCGCTTCCCGCTCCACGTGAAAGGACTTCAGAACCGGTTCGGGCCCGGCAAGGGACAGGATGAGATAGCTCGCCCGCGGATCGAAGGAGAGCCTCACGTCCTCCTCCGACGGCCTGGCGGGCGTGTCGGGATGTGAATGGAAGTTCCCCAAAGGGACAAGCCCCATGGCCCTCATGTCCTTCACGGCGGCGAGCTGCTCGCGCTGGTCCACGGTGAAATGGATCCGGCTCTCGTCCAGGTTACGGAGAACGTAGATCTTCGCGACCCTCTTCGCGTCGCCTTCGACCGAACCGGCTATCAGCCCGCAGGCCTCCAGCGGCCTTGCGGCGAGAGAGTGCGAGACGATGACGTCCCGGGCGGAGCCTGGGAGTATTATCTTCATGTTTTTCCTTTCCCGCGGCAGAACCGGGCTACCGTTCCCGGCTCCCCGCGGCAGAACCGGGCTGCCGCTCCCGGCTCCCCGCGGCAGATCCCGGCTGCCGCTCCCGGCTCCCCCCGCCTGTTCGTGCAGTGCCGGGCCGCGACCAGCCGTCGGAGGGCCTGCGCGAACTGCGGGCCCCTGTCGGCCCGCTGGCCGACGGGACTTCCCCGCTGGCGCCCGCTGGAACCGGCACCGCGCGAGCTACAGCTCGCAGGCCGGGATCTCGTAGTCGCTGGGCCGCAGGATTGTCGGGTCCTTCCCGCAGACCGGGCAGGACGGCCTCGCCTGGAGCCTCACCTTCCTGAAGTCGTTCGTGAGCGCGTCTTAGGTCAGGAGGCTCCGCGTCAGGAGCTCCCCCGCTCCGGAGAGGAACTTGACCGCCTCCATGGCCTGGAGGCAGCCTATCACCCCGGCCATGGCCCCTATGACCCCTGCCTCGCGGCAGGTGGGCACGGCGGACGGCGGGGGGGGCTCCCTGAAGACGCAGCGGTAGCAGGGGCCCTTCCCCGG
>JAISEQ010000125.1 GCA_031264045.1 Deltaproteobacteria bacterium | reverse complement strand
AGGCAGGTGGCCGGGATGGGCGACGACTGGTTCGTCAGGGAGGCCGCCAGGCGGGGATACGACCTTGTCAGGGAGCGGGTCGAGGCCTGCGCCTAGCCCGCCAACCTGCGCCCCGGTCGACCCAAAGCGGCCGACCGTTCCGGGTTCCGGAGCAAGTTTCGTAATAGCGTGAAGGGCGGGCGGCTGAGGGTCCGGGGCGACCGCATGGTGAAGGCCGTGAACTGCATGAAGATAGATGCCTGAACGTCTTCAGGGCACACGCCTTCCGCAGTGTGCGCGAGATGCTCAGGCTGGTGGCCCGAGTCCCCGACGGGGCGTGATTCTCCGGAGCCGGTCCCACCGCCCCGACCGGAACGCGACAGTTAGGAGGCGGACAGAAAATTGGAGAAAACAGAATCTTCCGGGCCGGCAGCCCAGCTTAGGGGTCAGCATGGGGTGAGCTTTGCCCTGATCCTTTTTTGCGCCCGAGCTGACCATGCCACCCGGAGAGCTATGGCCCCCTCTCTCGCGGGGCAATCGACTTCACCGGGGGAGGGGGGGTTGCAGTGGAATCAACCTTCCCGACCTCCCCGCCCCTTCAGGCTCCGACCGCGGCAACGCCGAACCCCGGGCTTCCGTACACCGCAGGCGGAGGCACCTCACGGGCCCCGGAAAGGCTCCGAAACCCCTTTCCCTGAAGGGGATCCGGGGAAACGAGCCGGAACAGTCTGTTCCGACACGCCAAAATGTGATACAGTCCTTCGTTTCCCGGATTTTCCGCTCTGAAGCTGAAGGACCCCGAAAACCCCGGCGCCGCGGGGTCCGAACGCGCGTCCGCCTGCCGCCGGAGCCCCCGGCCCTTCAGGTCCGCGGACATCCGCCTTCCGGAGCCCACGGCATCCGTCCGGACGCTCCGGTGCCTTAAGCCCGCCGCGAGCCCTCGGAACTCCCGGCCCACCGTCTGTCGGCCTCCGGCCCCTCGGCCAACGGCCCCACCGCCGCCGGCTCCACGCCATCCGGCGCCGCTTCCCTCCACGAGGACCTTTTCCCCTTGACTGAGCACAGACACGGAGGCCGCGTCTTCGAGGCCGCCCTGGACCTGGGCGTTCCCTGGTCCCGGATCCTGGACTTCTCGGCCAACATAAACCCCCTTGGCCAGCCCGGGGGACTTAGGAACCACCTGTTCAGATCCTTTCCGGAGACGGTCCACTACCCGGACGTCGACGCGGGAAGCCTCACGGACGCGATAGCCTCCGCCACCGGGCTTCCCCGCGAGACGATCCTGCCGGGTGCGGGGTCAACCCCCCACATCAGGATGATAGCCAGGATCCTCTCCCCGGAGAGGCCGGTCATCATCTGCCCCGCGTTCGCGGAGTACGCGGAGGCGATCCTGGCCGCCTCCTCGAAGCCCGCGTTCGTGACGGCCCCCAGGGAGAGCGGATTCCTGGTCACGCCCGAGGTGGTCGGGAAGGCAGCGGAGCTCGACCCGGATCTGCTGTTCCTGGCCAACCCGGCCAACCCCACGGGAAGGCTCCTGCCGGAGAGCACGTTCGCCGCGCTCCTGTCGCTCAGCGAGAGGACCGGGTGCCGGGTGGTCCTGGACGAGGCCTTCATAGACTTCACCGGGTCAAAGTCCCATGAGGCTGCCGCCGCGGAGACCGAGAGGATCCTGATCCTCAGATCCCTCACGAAAATCTTCGCCATACCGGGGCTGAGGCTCGCCTACCTGGTCGGGCACAGGGAAACCATCAGGCCGCTGGCCGAACAGCTGGAACCCTGGCCCCTGAACTGCATGGCCCTGGAGGCCGGGCTCTACTGCATCCCCCGGAGGGACTTCGTGGAGGCCACTCCCGCCCGCACGGCGAAACTGCGAGGGATGCTCGTGAAAACCCTCCGGCCCTACGGGTCCGTGGTCCCGTCGGACGCCAACTTCGTCCTCATGGACGCCGGGGAGGAGGCTCCCGGCATAGTCCGGCGGCTCTACGCGAGGGGGATCCTGGTCCGGGACGCCTCGAACTTCCACGGTCTGGGACCCGGCTGGCTCCGCTTCGCCGTGAGGCCGACGGGCGAGATCAGGGCCCTGGCGCTCGCCCTGGCCGGGGCACCGGCGGCCGACGATGCCTGAGCTCCCGGAGGCGCAGACCATAGCGGCGGACCTGGACAGTGCCCTGAAGGGCTCCTCGGTCAGGACGACCGAGCTCCTCTTCGGTCCCGCCCTGGCCGGGCCCCGCCCCCTCTCGGACCTGCACGGGAAGCGGTTCGAGGGGGCCCACCGGCGCGGCAAGTGCGTGATACTCCGCTTCGGAGACCTCTCGCTTCTCGCGTCCCTGAGGATGACCGGCCAGTTCCTCTTCGGGAGCTCCCCCGCCCCGGAGGAGGGCGGTTCCGCCGGCGGCGGGGCCTGGCCCCGGCACGTCCGGGCCGCAATCGTCCTGGACGGCTTCTCCGGCCCCGGGGGCGAGGACTCGCTCATGTTCCGGGACATACGCAAGTTCGGCCGCCTCCACGTCTGCCGTCCCGAAGACGAGGACGCCCTGCTGCCCTCCGCCGCCAGGGGCAGGGACGTGACCGAGCTCTCCCGCAGGGAGTTCCACGCGAGGCTCGCCGCCTCCGGGGCCCCCGTCAAGGCGGCCATGATGGACCAGGGCGTCATGGCCGGACTGGGGAACATCTACGCGACAGAAATCCTGTTCGAGGCCGGGATTTCACCCTTTCGGCCCGCCGCTTCCATAGCCCGCCCCGAATCGGATATCATCTTGAAGGCGGCGAAGGGCATCCTGGAGGAGGCGATCCGCATGAGGGGCTCCACCGTCTCCAACTACCAGGCCCCCCTGGGCCCGGGCCGCTACCAGGAGCGCCACCGGGCCTACGGCAGAGGAGGCCTTCCCTGCCCCCGCTGCGGGACGCCCCTGGAGAAGGCGAGGACCGCCGGCAGGACCACGGTCTTCTGCCCTGCCTGCCAGAAGTAGCCTCCCCGCCCGCCGGACCCGGCGGACGGCCTCCCGGCACCGATCTCGCCGCCGCCTTCGGCCCCTGAAGCCCGGGCACTGCCGCCCGCGCTCCCTTCCGGGCCTTCCCGCCCGGCCCCGCGCCCCGCCCCTCCGGTACCCTTCGGGGGGGAGGGACCGGAACCCCCGGAGCCGCCCCGCCCTTTCCGGCGCCTAACGGGCGCCCCGTCCCGAGCCCCGGGCGCGGAACACCCGCCCCGGAGTCCCCCTCCCAACCGCCCGCCGGACAGCCCCCCAGGATTTTCTGACGATGCCTCCAAAAGCGCCCCGCGTCCAGACCGGACTCACCGTGTTCCTGCGCTCGCATGCCGACCGCTACAGGGACAGATCACTCGGCCTCCTGTGCAACCAGGCTTCCGTGGGCCCCGATCTCGTGCATGCCCTAAAGCACCTCGACCGCGCCCTGCCGGGGGCCGTCAGGGCCCTCTTCTCCCCCCAGCACGGCCTGTACGGGACCGTGCAGGACAACATGGTGGAGTCCCCCCACGGGAAACTCCCGGACGGGAGGCCCGTCTGGAGCCTCTACGGGGAAACCAGGGTCCCGGCCCCCGAGATGCTCCTGGGCCTGGACGCCGTGGTCTGCGATCTCCAGGACGTGGGTGTGAGGGTGTACACCTTCGCCCACACGCTCTTCCTCCTGATGGACGCCTGCGCCGCGGCGGGCGTCGAGGTCGTCGTTCTCGACCGGCCCAACCCCTCGGGGGGCCAGGTGATGGAGGGGCCGCTCCTCGCGCCGAACATGGTCTCGTTCGTGGGAATGACTCCGGTGCCCCTGCGGCACGGGGGAACCCTGGGCGAGCACGCGCTCTTCTACAACGCCTCCTGCCAGAACCCCTGCCGCCTCACCGTCGTCCCCATGGAGGGCTGGGAGCGGGCCATGGAGTTCGAGGACACGGGCCTCCCCTGGGTGATGCCCAGCCCGAACCTGCCCACCCCGCAGTCGGCGCTCCTCTACCCGGGATGCGTCATCTTCGAGGGCACCAACGTCTCGGAAGGCAGGGGCACGGCCCTCCCCTTCCAGCTGGTGGGGGCCCCCTACATAGACCTGGAGGGCCTGCTGGGGCGCCTGGACGCCATGCGCGTCCCGGGGACCTTCTTCCGGCCCGCCGAGTTCATGCCCATGTTCGGGAAATGGGCTTCGCAGACATGCCGCGGGGTGGAGATCCGCCCCCTGGACCCGCGCTTCAGGCCCTTCCGGGCGGCGCTCTCGGTCTTGGAGGCGATACTGCGGCTCTGCCCGGACGACTTCGCCCTGAAGGATCCCCCCTACGAGTACGAATACGAGCGGAGGCCCCTGGATCTGATACTGGGGACCCCGGAGATCTTCGACAACCTGATAAGCGGGGTGGGGGCGGAGGAAATCTGCTTCAACCTGGAGCCCCCCATAAGGGCCTTCGACAGGAGGCGCACGGACACGCTCCTGTACCGGGAATGAGGCGCCCGGGAGGACGGGACGGAGGAGTTCGGCCCCGTCCGAAGCCCCCCGCGACCTGCGCCCCGCGCCTGTCCGCTTCAGTCACCCGGGCGTCCGTTCCGTCCGCCCCTTCCCGGCCGGGTCCCCGAAACGGATGTCCGTGCCCGGAGGCGCGGGGATTTCACCGCGGCCGGCCGGCGGACGGCGCCGCGGGCCGCGGGAACTTGGACCGGAAGACGCTGCCGACATCCCGGAGCGCGGGACGGGCGGCGGCCGTGCGCGCGTGAGGCAGCTGACTGCGGCCGGGCATGGCGCAAAAGAAACGGCAGAGGCCGGAAGGCGCCGGACATACGCCGCGGAGACGGCGGATTGCGAAGACAGCCTGGAGGAGCGCGGGGAAAGGGCCGCCGCCGGGGTGGGCGTAAAGTTCCGCCGCAGAGTATCTGTTCACAGGGTGGCAGGCCATCTCCCCCCTCTCCCAAAACACCTCAGGGTTCCGTTCTCAGGGCAGAAGCCCTCCTCCCGCCTGCTACAGAACCGCTAACCCATGCTCACGCCCCCCTCTCGCCAGCCCGAAGATTAACCCAATCTGCCGCAGGCCCCCCTTGAACCAGCTAACGGATATAAAAAAACAATTCAGTGCAGAAAGAAGACTTGATTTATTGGTAACTGTTCATGTGCCCCTCTTTTGAGCGCCTTTTTGGATGAAGAGAGCCTTGATGAAGAACCCTTGAAGTTGAAAAGTCAGCTTTGAATACTGTATGTGGGGGTGACGAGTTTCAATGGAGAGCATTTCCATAGGGGATATCGCCCTGGTGAGTTCCCTTTGGGGGGCACCTGAACAGTAACATTTATTGTCTCTATATTCTCTTCAGATAGTTATTGTTCATCTTTCACTTGAAATGTATTACTGATGCGAATATTTCAGATTGCAGGCCAGGTTGATTTTGCATTGGAGGCCGGAAGTCAACCCTCCATATACTCCTCACAGAAATTGACCGCTATCAGAAACATCCGCAGGAGTAATAATATGGCTATTCACGCTCTCTGTGAAACCTGGCGGCAAATCAAGAAACGGCAAGTTCTCAAATGACGCAATTCACCCCCCGCTGACCCCACGGCCCGACCGTCAGCCCCGGAACCGCTTCTTTTGTCCAGTTTTCATTCCGTCTCCCGACTCCCGGGTTTCCGGACGGGGCGGCAGGTCCGGGTCGCCGGGTACGGTCCCCGCGGAGTCTCGGGCCGCATGGCGGAACCACCCGCGCCCGCCCGAGCGGGAAGCTGCGGAACCTCCTCAGGTTCATGCCGGCCGTCTCCATGATGATCGACGCCCTCACCTTTCGGAAGCCCCTGACCTGCGGACGGCCCCGTCGAAACGCGCGTTCCGGGCGTCACAGAGGCCGGACGCGACCGCACCGCCATTGCACCCCTATGAGGGCGGCGTGTGGGCATTCAGGCTAAACCCCTTATTTTACTGCAGAAAACCTGAAGTCTGTCGAACTCGGGCCTGTATTATCCGGCGGCCCTGGCCTGTCCGCACCGATACGCGTCACGCCGCCCTACCCCTGCAGGCCGAAGCGGAACTCCACAAGCCCCCCCGCCCGGTCGCCTTCCGGCGGGGCGGGGACGGCGGGCTCCAGGAGAACCATGGCCCACAGCCTGGCTCCCAGCGCCCCTATTCCGACCCCGGCGGGGCCGAGCCCGGCGGAGGCCAGATCCACCGCCTCCTGAAACGCCAGGGCCAGGCGGTAGGCCTCCTCCCAGGCCTCCCTGTGGAGCTCCGGATCGACCGCCGCGCGGACCCTGCCCACGGCGCGGGCGAGCTCGCGAGCGGCAGGGCCGAGAGATTCCGGAACCCCGCCTGCCGCGGGGGCACCCGAGGCGTCGGCATCCGTCCGCCCTGAGATTCCGGAGGGAGACCCGTCATCGCCCCCGCCGGGAGTGCTGCCGGGACCTGCGGAGGACGCCCTTCCACCCGATGCGGGAGCCCTGCCGGAACCTGCGGCGGGAGCGCCGCCGGCGCGGTTTCCGACCGGCCCGCCCCGGCCTTTCCCCACCCGGGCAATCTCCCGCTCCAGGGCCAGGCACAGGAGCTCCTCTTCGGCGAAACCGGCACCGGGCCTGAGCCTGAAGAAGTTCTCCTCGCCCCTGGTGTCGCCTGCCCAGACCCCTCCGGGCTCCTGGCCCGTGAAGGCGAAGCTCACCCTGACCAGGGTCTCTCCCACGGGGCGGGGCGCGAGATCCCTCACGACGCAGCTGCCCAGGGGCAGGCTGGGGGCCCCGGGGCCTCCGGGCCCCTGCATGACCTTGACCGCCACCTGGGTCTCCCCGCCGTTGGCGGGGGTGAAGAAGCCGAATCGGGTCTCCGCGGCCGCCTCGTTGCGGGGCACTATCTCCGAGTAGCCGCCGCCGTCGGTCTCGATGCCCAGGGAGAACGGGATCACGTCCCGCAAGGAATCGGGATCCCGGAAGGCAGACAGGGCCGCCCCCGAGGCCACGGCACCGGCAGGCCCGTCCAGGACGAAGGCCCTGTCCCCGAAGATGCCGCGGACAGGGGCGGGCACGTCGGGAGCCTTCAGCACGCCCCCCAGAAGTATCACGCGGTCGGCCCGGCCGGCCAGGGCGCCGGCCGACACTATGGCCCTCCTCACGGCGCCGGCCATGGCCTCCGCCGCCGCCGCCTCGACTCCGCCCCCCGCGCCCGGGCCGCCGTGGGCGAAGCCCATGTCCTCGCTTCCCATGAAAGGGTCGCCCCCGTAGCCCAGGACGTCCAGGCGTCCCCCGTCGGCCCAGACAGCCCCCACCTCCAGAAATCCAGCGCCCAGATCGCATACCAGCACCGCCCTGCGGCCCGTCCCTCCGGGACCGCAGGCGACCGCCGCGCAGAGGGGCGAGTTGGCCAGGGAGACGTCGTTCATGCCCGCCACCAGGGCGGCGTCCCGGACGGCGCGCCGCCGGAGCACCCCGAAGAGGGCCGGCACGGCTATCACGGTGCGGGTGATCCCGGCGCCGTAATAGCGCTCGGCATCGTCCCTGAGCCGTTCCAGGATGGCCGCCAGGATCTCTATGGGGCTTATGACCCTCCCCCTGGCCTCCACGGCCGCGAATCCTCCGGGACCCTCCGTGACCCTGTTTCTGGAACGGGAGGCGTATTCCCTGATCCAGGGGGATCCGAAGGTCCATCCGGCGAGCCTCATGGCGGACTCCACAAGATTCTCGGGGGAGCTCTCGGCAAGCCGGAGAGCTCTGTCCCCCGTGACAAGCCCTCCGTCCCCGTCGGCCCACACTGCGGACGTTATCGAGAACGCCTTCACGATGTGCGGGGGCTCCCCAGGCCCTGAGTTTTCCGCCACGGCCGCCCTTGACCTTACCGTCCCCAGATCTATTCCCAGCACGGCTGTCATGAGGAGCTCCTCCTGAATCGTGAGGCCCGGCTTCCGGAAACCAGATACGGCCTCAGCAAAACCCGGCCCGGCCTCCGGAAACCCTTCCGGCCTCCGTGAAACCCGGTCCGGTCTCCGAAAAAACCTTCCGGCCCCCGTGAAACCCGATCTGGCCGGCAGGCATGCGCCCGACCGCCATGCCTCTCCGGACGGTATGGTCCGAGCCCCGGACCGGAACCCCGGCAAGCCCGCCGGGGAATTCCCCGACGTCCCGGAAAGAAGCGGGAGGGGCCAGGCCGAAGGCCCGGAACTGACCCGCATCCGAACGTGCAGGCCGGACGGATACGGACCGGACCGCAACGGATGGGACCGGAGCGCCGGAGCCGCGACGAGCGGACCGGGGCCCCGCCCCGACCGTCCGGTCACCGCTACAGTAAATCGCTCCGGAGGGCCGGTGTCAAGCGCGTTCCGAACCCCGTAAACGACCCGGAGAGACGTTGGAAGGACATGAAGACCGGTGCCGGCATAGAACCCGGGCTTGCCAGAGACACGCTCCGTGAAAGCCGAGCCCGCACGGCACCCGACAGACTTGCGCGGAAGAGGAAATCAGGAGCTGACCGCCCGGAACTCCTGACGCGGCGGCAAAAAAGCGTGACTGATAAAACACCGTATGGCCTCAAGTCACTTTCAGAGTAAATTCAGATACCGGCCATATCATATCAAAACATAGATTCCGCGATTTATCCGATGATACCGGATGAAATGGAAATAATTTAAATGACTCATAAAATTATTCTGATACTGACCTGAAATTCTATACACTCTGTATGTGTTGTGGAGATGACAGAATATATTGTTTGAATTGTTCTATCAACAGTACAACCTATCTCCTTACTACCACCTCTCCGATTAATCATTCTGCAAATTAATCAGTTTAAACGTCCTGCAACGCGGCAAGTCCACGGCATCCGGCATGACTCCCTGCCCATGCCGGAATCCAATTTCAGATAAGCTGCTCCAGCCCGTGTTCGGGATGACGGAAAGCTACGGAACGAACCAGTTAAGATAGGCGGGATCTATCAGAAACGCCGATCCGTGAAAATCGTGAAAACCGGCTTCTCTTAACTCGGCGCAAACCGGCTTCTCTTAACGCGGGGCGGCTCTTAAAAATTAACATGCATCAATGTAGTCCGATGCCTGAAATACTAGATTGACCCTCACCGGTACTCCGGTCCGGCAGGGAGAGCCGAAACCCCGCCGCGCGCCAAGGGCGGTTCGGCGCCCGTTGAGAAAGGACCCGCCAATGCGCGGGCAGGGAGGCAAAAAACATGTTCTGCCGACAGTGCGAATGGACTCAGAACGGCACCGGTTGCCTGAAGCGCGGAACCTGCGGCAAGTCGCCGGAGGCCGCCGAAGCGCAGGACCGGCTCATGCTGACGCTCAAGGGACTGGCCTGCGCCGCTTCCGCCGCCAGGAAGGGGGGCAGGATCTTCCCGGAGGCGGACCGGCTCATCACCCGCGGGCTCTACGCCACGATGACTAACGTCGATTTCGATCACGACAGCCTGTCGAGGCTGGCAACGGACTCCGCCGAGATGAGGGACGCCATAGGACTCCCGGCGGACGCGCCGGCCGGGGCGCGGATCGGGGCGGACGCAGACGCGGAGGCGGCCGGCCCCGGTCCCGAATCCGACACGCCGGGGAGCTCCCTGCGCGAGACCGCCGTCCTGGGACTGAAGGGCATGGCCGCCTATCTCCACCATGCGGCCGCTCTCGGACACGAAGACGATCTCTGCTACGAGTTTACCGAACGGCTCCTTGCCCGCAGCCTGGACCCCGATCCCGGCACCGACGAGTGGCTGGAGCTCGCCCTCGGCACCGGCGGGATGAACTTAAGGGCGATGGGACTGCTGGACGGCGCCCACACGGAGTCCTTCGGCATCCCGGTCCCCTCCGAAGTCCACCTGGGCCACGCTTCCGGTCCGGCAGTCCTGTTGAGCGGCCATGACCTGAAGGAACTGGCAGATCTCATGGACCAGGCCGGGGACCGGACCGGGAGCCGGGCCGGATGCCCGGAAATCCGCGTCTACACCCACTGCGAGATGCTCCCGTCCCACGGCTATCCCGGCCTCTCCCGCCCAGAGCTCGCCGGACACTACGGCACGGGCTGGCAGAACCAGGAGCGCGAGCTCTTCGAGTTTCCCGGGCCCGCCGTCTTTTCGGGCAACTGCATCCAGAAGCCCAAAGACATCACGCGCGTCTTCACTACCGGCGCCGCCTCCTGGCCCGGATGCCGGCGGCTCGGGCGGCTGCCGGACGGACGAACCGACTTCGGCCCGGTCCTGGACATGGCCGAAGCCATGGGCGGCTTCAAGTCCGCCGAGAACGGCAGGAAGGTCCTGACCGGCTTCAACTGGCGCTCAGTGCTCGCCCTGTCGGAGAAGATTGTCGGGCTGATAGGGAAGGGGAAGATAAGCAGGTTCGTGCTGATAGGCGGATGCGACGGGGCGAAGCCGTCGCGGTCCTATTTCACGCGACTGGCCGGGCTCCTCCCGCAGGATACCGTCATCCTGACCCTGGGCTGCGGCAAGTTCAGGCTCCTGGACCTGGATCTGGGTGACATCGAGGGCATCCCGCGCCTCTTGGACATGGGCCAGTGCAACGACTCCTATTCCGCCGTGAAGGTCGCCTCCGCCCTCTCCGAAGCGCTTGCCGTGCCGCTGGACAGGCTCCCGCTGAGCCTGGTCGTGTCCTGGCACGAGCAGAAGGCATGCGCGGTGCTCCTGACCCTCCTCCACCTGGGAATCAAGAACGTGAGGCTCGGACCGAGCCTTCCCGCCTTCGTTAACCGGAGCGTCCTGAAGGTGCTCACCGACAACTGGGGTCTCAAAGCCATCGGGAACCCCGAGGAGGACATGTCTGCCATGATGCGCGGGCAGTGATCTCCCGCTCCGGAGAATGGGGGGGGGACCGCTGCCGGCACGCCTTCCCCCCCGCCCCGGAACTCGAGTCTTCCGGCATTTCACCGGCGGCAGAGACGCCACTTCTCAGGCTTCCCGTGGCCTCCGGATACCCAGGCACCCCGATGTACCGTCCGCCGATGCCGTCATGAAGCGCTCATGCCGGCAATCATGCCTGCAATCGGGCGGACATTCATTTCCGGAAAAGGGCCGTTATCGAATCGGTGTCCCGACCGGTTCCGTCATGACCGTCCGTATAAAGCCAGACTGTTTAAAATTTAAATGAAATCAACTGATTTAAGCACTGAAATAACGCTTTTTATGAACTCGAACAGAAACATCGTGTTTTAAAATTATTTTAATGGCAAATGTTATCCAATATTTAAACTTTGCACCGCCCAGCCGTCCGAAACGGAGCTTCGACCACATCTCAAGGGACGTTCAATCACCGACCACTTCAGATCCGTTCAAGACCCTGAGCGGGAGCGGGAGCGGGAGACAGTTCACAACGGCCAATCCTTCAGAGGTAGCTCATTAGGTGCGGAACTGATCCTGAATTTCAAGGACATTCAGTTATAAAATATTAAGATATACCACATACAGTACATGACATGTCGAACGGCATAAGTTTTATGGCGTTAATGACCGCCCAACCGGCACGTCCGGAAACGTACCGGAAAAAATTATTAAATTCCAACCAGATGCTGAACGCGTTCAAGGCATTCCGGATTTTTATCGAGTGAGCATTCTCATGATCCCAAACCCCGTTGTGAGGATCATGGCGGAGTGGTTACGGGAAACGATGAGCGTACCCGGGCCTTCCCGAAAAGTTCTGGCTCGGCGACAGGCCTGCCGGAACGACCGGCGTCCACTCCGGGCACCCTGCGCGATGGTCGCCTCCGCAACGCAGGAGCTACTGAATCCTCATTCGGAGCCTGAAAACAGCCGAAGCAGATCGCGATAACGTCCGTGATCCGGAGACCGGACCCAATTCACCATTCGAACACTGCGGGGCCGGGACTTGAAGCCTGTCTCTCCCGCAAGTGATTTCATGGCCCTCAGCACCTTCCGGGACCGTCGACCTGGCCGCCGCCGTCGGAACGGCTTACGCCAGATATCAACATAGTCTGAAATCCGGACCGCCGCGACCTGAACAGCCGCGTTTATCGAGCCTGAAACCGCCGTCCACCGGACCCCGCGCCGGAATCGGCAGAATGTCTCCGGAGGACAGCGCATCCTCCGGTTTGACCGGCTTCGGTCCCCTCCGGCGGAATCTCCAGCGAATCATTCCGCGTCCTTATCGAAAGAGCCCTGCCTGAACCTTTCCCGCGACATCCCGGAATACGAAGACGGCTTGAATTCCGCTTCCGACCCTGTCGGCCGGACAACGCAACGGAAAACGCGAGAGACGTTCACGACGTGCTCATGCCCTCTGGAACCCTAAGAATCGTGATGACCAGATTTCCTGCCATCCGCCATCTCTCCTTTGACGTCTGGCCCAGCAGGTTCCCTAAAGACCGGATCCGTCCGGAAGCAGGAACGCGGCGGCACGCAGTTTCAGCCTTATTGACCATATAGCCCTCCTCCTCCTCATGATACAATAGTCAGTGTCAGGGTGATTCCTTCCAGCCCGTTCAAACCGAACACAAACATAAGTGTCCATGCTGTCTTTGCCCTGTCAGCCAGGGAAGCTTGTCGTCCCTGAGGATATCGATCATGGACCGGAAAACAATTCGATTCGGCGATCCGTCCTTCCGTGAAATCATTAACGATAATTATATTTGTGCCGACAAAACTCAATATATCCATATGATGCTGAAAATTTCAAAATGTTGCTTTCTGTCGCGGCCCAGACGGTTCGGCAAGACGCTTCTTCTGAAAACCATCGATTCCCTGTTTCAGGGCGATCGGAAGCTTTTCGAGGGCCTGTGGATCGACAAAAGCGACTACCGGTTCGGAAAACATCCAGTCCTGAACTTCAACATGGCATATGCCAAGATACGTACCCCTGACGACCTCATCATCAGGATCAAGGATGTTTTGAGGTTTATGGCCGAAGAACAGAACGTTAAAATAACCTCAAATTCATACGACATGATGCTGGAGCAGCTCCTGAAAAAGGCTTATCAAAAAAGCACGGCTCAGGCGTGGTCGTCCTGGTGGACGAGTACGATGCTCCGGTAACCAAGCATATCTCGGACCTAAAACTTGCCGAAGCCAA
>JAISEQ010000078.1 GCA_031264045.1 Deltaproteobacteria bacterium | reverse complement strand
CTGCACGAATACTTAGCACATCTAAATATAATTGAGGATACTTATTCTCCTGCGTACAAATATTACCATGCACCAGGCAACCTATGAAGGGGCATTGGCAGCCAATACCTTGTCAGGGATACCAGCAAAAACGGGACTGTAAGTCTGACGCCCCCATGTCCACCTCACCGCATCTCTTTCAGCTTGCTTCCGGCATTCAATTAAAGAAAAATAATTTGAACATTAGGTTGGCACTCCGTTACTCGGCAGATCGGATCCAGGCAGGACAGAGCGCCAATGGAGGAACGTATGACGAACGCGGACGATCAGGATATCCCGGAAATAGGCATCGACATAGCCGATTTTTCTCGACTGAGGAACGAGGGATACGTTTACGTGGACAAGACAGAATTCGTCCGCGAAATTCTTGATGGCCCGCGACCACGCCTGTTTCTTTCCCGCCCCAGACGGTTCGGCAAGACGCTTCTGATCGATACCCTGGAGCAGGCCGCAGCCGGAAGGAAAGAGCTTTTTTCCGGACTCAAGATAGAAAGGCTGCGCAAGGACGCCGAATGGCCCCGTTCACACGTGCTGAGGATCAGCATGAACGCTTTCGGGGACGACCCGTCCTCGCTGGACCTTAACCTTGCCACATCCCTTCGGCGTTTCGCAAAATTCAGGGGATTCGCTATCGATGAACGGAACTCGGCTACCAGCCTCACCCAAACAATTGAAACCCTTTACTGGAATTATGCGAATATCCCGATACTTACCTCAGGTAACGGAACTGAAGACGTGCTGGCCGCGAATCGGAGAAAGATAATAGTACTGATCGATGAATATGATGCGCCTATAATCAACAATCTTACTGATCCGGCCAGGCTTGAAGTAGCGAACAGGACGCTTCACGGGTTCTACAATGCCTTGAAATCTTGTGAAAACATGGTTGATCGTGTTTTTATTACCGGAATAACCAAATTTTCACAATTGTCAGTGTTTTCGGCTATGAATAATCTGATGGATATTAGTTTCAAGCCAGAATACGCCACAATATGCGGTTTTTCTATCAAAGAGATTTCAAAATACTATTCACCCCATCTTGATAAAGGTTTAGCTGAATTGAGAAATAAAAGAAAATTCGGTCCTGGTTTTTCTCACAAAATGTTCATGGACCGCATTATCGACTGGTACGACGGGTACAGCTGGAACGGAAAAGATCGGGTAATCAACCCGTTATCCTTACAAAATCTACTCATCGACTACGAATTTGATAATTTTTGGTTTCGTACCGGAGGCATGACTTTTCTTCAAAATCTTAATATGAGGGACAATATTTTTACCAAAATATTTAACGGAGTTGAAAATTTCAAAGGAAGTGTGGATATCCAGGACGCGGGTAATATTGACCCGATACCGCTGATGCTGCAGACAGGTTACCTTACCATACGCAAACATGATGAATCAGACGATGATTCTAAACTCTATCTCACCGTTCCGAACAGGGAAGTCGGAATGTCGATCATGAAGAATTACGTTGATCGTCATATCATCCCTTTAATGTCAACCAATATTGATATTTTCAATTCCGTCAGAACCAAGGAATTCTGCCTCGCTTTCTGTCAGGGCCAATCGGATCGCGCCGAAGAGCTTCTGCAAGGTTTCTTAAGCGTAATCCCATACTCGTTGCATAACCAAAAGGAAAAATTATACCACATCATATTGCTGTCGATTTTCTTGATGTCTGATTTCAAAGTCGACCCTGAAAAGAATGTTGCCGGAGGCATTATAGATCTCGTAGTAACGGCTCCGGATAATACGATTTTAGTGACCGAAATCAAATACGCTAAATCAGATAACGAAGACGATGCTACAGATGTCTCCGATAAAGTTTTGGTACCAGAATTATCCGGCAAAGACGACAAGAAACTTGATTCCTGCATTGACGCCGCTTTCCAGCAGATAATAAACAAGGGTTATCTTCTGCCTTTCATCAGGACTAAACATTCTGTACGCGCTGTAGCTGTTGCCGTATGCGGCAGGAATCATGTGCGGATCAGAAGCTGTCCCGCAGATGAGCTCATTCAAAGGCCGCAGAAATGCCTCGACTCAGAAAATTCGGGAAACCCAGCGCCTGTAGTCTCCAATCTCCAGGAGACTGAGCCTGTGGCCGTAACCCAAATACAGGAAAAGAATAAGCAAGGCCGAAAGACTCACTAAAAATTCGCCAGCAGTTGATTCAGGCCAGATGTTAAATTTTGGAGTTTTATGGAAATTCATAATGCCGTTCAAACTGAACAGTTACGAATTGCTTTCTGTTTCATGATCAACATCCGGAAATCCCCCTGCTCTCCGGTCATACGAGTATCAAACTACATGGACACCCACATGTACAGGCCCGTGTCTACCGTGCTGGAAATACAAACCAGCATTATTGTTGTATCATACAAAGGAACTTTAGACAACAATGCCGAAACTGATTAACAGATGAAAGCTGATGGAAAGCTGATGGAAAACTGAATGAAATTCCGTTCTTGATCTCGGACGATCCCACTTCTTCGTGAACAGCGTGAGGCAATGCGACAGAAGGATGTAAGGTCACCGACTGCGCCTGCGGCACCAGGATTAAGTCACCTCCTTCACTTCTGATCATGCCACAGACCTGCTCCCGTCATGGCATCGTCATTTCCTCACGGAAATGTCCGGATCATCGACAGAGGTCAGTTTTTCTTTCCGGTGTGTCGCGGGGGCAATGAAGCACGCTCCGGACAGACCCCAGACAACCGGACGTATTCATCTGACATATATTTTTAACATTCTAATATTTCCTTTCCGCAAACCTCTCTTCTTCACGGAAACCGCACTCGACGCTCCCGGACGCTCCCGGACAGTTCCTGCCCTGCACGGGCAAGCCCAAACCGGCATCCTGCTTCCCTCCACACATTTGTTCTCCCATTCCCCCATTCTCTCCGTCACGGGAGAGACGAACTGGCAGAAGGCAGGCTTTTCACGGTGCCGATTCCGGGAAAGGAGCCTCGGCCGGCTTCTCCATGTCCGGCGCGGCGCGGTACCGAGGTCACGCTGCCCCAGACCTCAGGCAAGCTTCCACAAATCTCGGCGTGCATCGGTCGCCTGGAGATATCACAGGTCAATAACGACCTTCCCCACATACACCAGATGCTCCAGTCTCATTTGCTTCGCCCCTCCGTTCAGACGGCATCGGCTCCGCCTTGCCGCCTAGGAAGCTCGCACGTTTGGAGACGACTGATGATATTCCCGTTCTTCGGGCCTATTGTTTGCCTGCGGCCTCTGTAAACTGGGATTCGCGGCCTTCACCCCGATGTCGGCTCAACGTTAACGACGGTGCCAAACCTATTTCGGACTCCCGCATCCAGCTCCTCAGCGGACTCCCGCATCCAGCTCCTCAGCGGACTCCCGCATCCAGCTCCTCAGCGAACTCCCGCATCCAGCTCCTCAGCGGACTTCCGCATCCTGTTTCTCCGATAACTTAGGCTTCCATGTAATCGCCTTTACCGGGCAGGCAACGCGAAGGCCCCTCCCAGCCCGGACCGGGAAGGTCCTCCGTTAAATTTCCGCTCCGCAGAACCGGTAAACCCGATGCCCCGCAGAACCGGGAACCCGTTGCCCCGCAGAACCGGGAACCGGATATCTTGAGATAAGGAATTCCGCAGTCATGAGCCCGGAGCGCCGGGGAACGGGATATCCGGAACTCCGGAGCCGGGGAAGTCCCGTACGCGATCTCCCCGGCGGCTACCTTCCGGAAACGGGAGCCTTCGCCGAGGCGGACGACTCGCGGCCGGACTTCAGCACCTCCTTGCCCACGGCCACCACGGAGGCCAGATCCACCACGTTCGAGGGGATTATCATGGTGTTGTTGGTCTTGGCGAGCTTCCCGAACTCGCCCAGGTAGCCCTCGACTATCCTGAGCGACACGGCGTCCTGGCCCCCGGACGAGAGTATCGCGGCGCCCACGCGCTTCAGCGCCTCCGCGGTCGCGTCCGCCACGAGCAGAATCTCCTGGGCGCGGCCCTCGGCCTCGTTGATGCGGCGCTGCTTCTCGCCCTCGGAGATGTTTATGAGCTTCTGGCGCTCGCCCTCGGCTATGTTGATCTTGGCCTGCTTGTCGCCCTCGGCCTTGTTGATCATCGCCATCTTCTCGCCCTCGGACTCGGCTATGAGCGCCCTCTTCTCGCGCTCCGCCCTCATCTGCTTCTCCATGGCGTCCTTGATGGACTGGGGCGGGGTGATGTTCTTCACCTCGTAGCGGTTGACCTTCACGCCCCAGGGGGCGGAGGCCTTGTCCACGGCGTTGATGATCTCCGCGTTGATGGTCTCCCGCTCCTCGAAGGTGCGGTCCAGCTCGAGCTTCCCTATGACGCTTCGCATGGTCGTCTGGGCCATCTGGACTGCGGCCATGTGGTAGTTGGAGACCCCGTAGCTGGCCCTCTGGGGATCCATGACGGTCATGTAAAGGACACCGTCCACCTCCACCGAGATGTTGTCCCTGGTGATGCAGATCTGGGGGGGGACGTCTATCACCTGCTCCTTCAGCGTATGGCGGTAGCCAACTCGGTCGAAGAAGGGGATGAGCACGTGGAAGCCCGACAGGAGCGTGCCAGAGTACTTGCCGAGCCTCTCCACAACGTAGGCCTCGTTCTGGGGAACAATCCTTATGTACTTGACGAAGAGAAACAGCAGGAATATCGCCACGCCGATGAAGATCATGGTGAGGACGGCCGGGGTCATGGGTTACCTCTTTCTGGCGTTTCTGCGGAAGGCCGCAGGAAGGGGGCTGCGGGACTGGGCGGGCGGGGCCGCGAGGCTTCAGGGCTCGGCGCGGAATGTCCGGGCGGGGTCAGCGGGGCGAAGGCGTCCCGAAAGCCGTGAAGCGGAAGCGGGAAGCCGGGAAGCGCGGATCGGAAGCCGGAAGCGGGAAACGGGAACAGGAAGCCGGAAGCGCGGACCGGAAGCCGGAAGCGGGAACAGGAAGCCGGGAAGCGCGGACCGGAAGCCGGAAGCGGAAAGGCGTGAAGCGGGAAGAAAGGTTCCGTGAAGCGGGATCCTGAAGCCCGCAACCTCTTCCGGGACGACCGCAGCGTCCGGCTCCTCCAGTTCCTCAGGTCCGCTGAAACCGGCTGAGGACGGAAGGCCGGGAGCGTAATTCGAAAGGCGCCTCCGTCAAGGAGGCGCGGAACCTCCGGGTGCGGACGGGATCGGAGGGGCGCTTCAGGCCCCCGCGGCGCCTCCGGACCCCGGATCCGTCTCGGGGACCGCATCGGCCGCCGGAGCCGGAGACGGGGCCTCGGCTCCCTCCGCCGTCAGGGGCTCCACCAGGAAGGTGAGCCCGTCCAGATCCACTATGCGGCCCCGCGCCCCGCCCTTCAGGACGGACCCGCACCTGGCCTGCCAGCGGGTGCCGTTGAACTCTACGGTCCCGGGACGGCCAGGTGCCAGATCGGTAAGCACGTCCACCTCCTGGCCCAGGTAGCGCTCCGCCACCATGGGCTCGCTCAGGCTGTCCGTCTTGGAGACCTTGCGCGCGGCGAGATACGCTATCACGTTTCGGCGCAGGAGGACCAGGGCCGTGACGGAGACGATCACGAAGAGCCCCCACTGCGCCCAGGGCGGCACCGGGACCATCATGTTCAGGAACATGACGCACCAGGCGCCGAGCCCGAAGAAGAGGAAAAACACCCCGGGGGTGGCGATCTCCATGATGAAGAGCACGAACCCCAGGCAGAACCAGAAGAACGGACCCTGTCCGAGAATCAGCTGAGGCATCTTTCCTCCGTCCGCAAGACCGGCGGACCCTGCCGCCCGGCGCGGGCGCGGCGGCGAAGGCGGTTCCGGTCATCGCGAATCGGCCGGCTCCCGAGCTTCTCCGGGATCCGGGCCGTGTTCCGCCCGGGCAGTCAGCTCCCGAGCTTCTTCAGGAGCCAGGCCATGTTCTGCCCGAGAACCCGCATGGTGTCCCGCGCCTCCTGGTCGGCCGAAACCGAACCCTCCTCCAGGGCCACGCCCAGGTTCCAGTAGCGCGAGCCCACCGTGAGCATCTGCGTTATGCCGAAGAGGTGGTTGATGGAATCGTAGGAATGGACGTGGCCGGCCCGCCTGGCCACCACCACCGCGGCCCCGGGCTTCCGCCTGAGCGCGTTCCCGTTGTTGAGGTCCACGAAGCCCAGACGGTCTATGACGCACTTGGTCTCCGGGGTGATGTCCGAGAAGTACACGGGGGAACCTATCACCAGCGCCTCGGCGTCCCTGGCCTTCTTGATGAAGACGTTCACCGCGTCGTCCTGGACGCAGCGGTACTCGTTCAGCTTGCCGCAGCCGCCGCAGGCCCTGCAGCCCCTGACGTTCTCCCCTCCGACCTGGAAGAGCTCGGTCCGGAAGCCTTCCTTCTCAATCTCCTCCAGGACCCAGCCGAGCATGATGGACGTGTTGCCTCCCTTGCGGGGGCTCCCGTTAACTGCCAGTACCGTCATTAGAAGTCTCCCACCTGTGAAGTCCCGGCACCTTCAGAGCATCAGTTTCAAGCGTTAAGGATTACGGCCTGCCGCCCGTGCCGAACCGGCATATGCGGCGGGTGCGGCGGCGTGAAGGGATGCCCGGGCACTCCGCATACGACCGGCCCCCCGTCCGGGAAATGCCCGGGAAGCGCACGTCCCTGCGGAAGCCCGTCCCGCCTGACAGGGGCCGGGTCCTGGCGAGGTTCCCGGCCGCGTCCTTCCCTTCCTGAGCGGGGGATTCGGGCGGGCAAGCCCCCTTCCCTTCCGGAGCGGGGGATTCTGGCTGGCAAGCCCCCTTCCCTTCCGGAGCGGGGAATTCGGATGCCGACAAACACCATGAACTTCCGGAGCGGGGAATTCGGATGCCGAAAAACACCCCGGATTTCCGGAGCGGGAGAATCAGGATTCCGCAGGTGCCCTTCCCTTCCGGAGCGGGAGAATCAGGATTCCGCAGGTGCCCTTTCCTTCCGGAGCGGGAGAATCAGGCACCCGTCCGAACCTTTCCGTTCCGAAGGGAAAGATTCAGGATCACGCGGACGCCGGCGTCTTCCAAACGGGAAGATGAAGGATCCCGAAGGCGCACCTGCCTTCCGGAGCCGGATATCCAGGTCGCGGAAGGCCGTGCGGGGACGGACGGTCCTCCGCAGTTCCCGCGTAAGGCCGCCTCCAGCGGCATGCCGGTGCCGGAAACCGACCGTGCCCCTCCCCGCCGGGCAGGGCCGGGGCTGCCGTGAAGCGCGCCGCGCGGAGGCCGTTCCGTCGGGTCCGGACCCGGCGCAGCCTTCACGAGGCCCTTCCGGGCCCCCTGGAATCCCTCAGCATCGGGCCATAATAGCCTATAACGGCCTTCCGGACAAGCTCCTGGCTGGTCTCCCGCGTTCGGCCGCCGTGCACGACCACCGCGGCGATGGCCAGAGGCCTCGACTCCCCGTCGGCGGGGGCGGCAATCCTCGCGGACGCCACGAACCAGTCCACGTGGCGGCCCTCCAGGTCGTTTATGGTCCCGCTCTTGCCGCCTATGGCCAGCCTCGAGAGGACCCGGTGGCTGGAGGCGTCCCAGAAGCCCCTCCTCCCCGTGCCGTCCGTGACGGTGGCCAGCATGAGCGCGTCGAGCTCGCCCGCGGTCTTCCTGCTCATGACCCTCACGAGGGGCCTCTTCTCCCTGCGGTAGAACACCCGGTCTCCGGGGCCGGTCACGGTCCTCACCATCCAGGGCTCCGCCATGAGTCCCCCGTTCATCACCCCCCCGGCTATGAGCGCGGCGTGGAGGGGGGAGACCGTAGTGGTGCGGTTGTAGCCCGAGGACAGCTCCGCCAGGCGGAAGGCGTCGGCGGAGTCCGCCGGATCGTAGACGGAGGGCTCCACCTCCATGTCGAAGGGTATGACGCGGTTGAAGCCCACCTTCTCGGCATAGCGGTGGAGCCCGCCGGGACCGAGGGTGTAGACCCCGAGCTTCCCGAAGACGGAGTTTATGCTCTCGGCGAATCCCGCCTCCAGGGTGGCCTTGTGGATGCCCCGGTCCGGCTCCTTCACCACGTTGCTCTTAAAGAGGGTATGCTTGCCCCCGTCGTACCTGACCTTGGAGTTCCGGTCGTAGCGGTTCTGCTCCATGGCGGCGGCGGCGGTGACTATCTTGAACACGCTCGCGGCCGGTATCCCTCCGTACATGGCCGAGCCCGGATCGTCCGCGCCCCCTCCCAGGGACGCGATGGCCACCACCCGCCCGTCCCTGGGGTCCACGGCCACCAGGGCCGCCCTGAGGCTGCGGGCGTTCCGCACCCACCTCACCGCCTGCTCCTGGAGAACGGGATCCAGCGTCGTCTCGGCCGTCAAGCTCTCGCCGCCGGGACCCTTGAACATCACCCTGCCCGTCCTGTCCGGGGAGAGCTTCACGCCCCTCATCAGGCCCTGGAGCTCCTCGCGGAGGAGGGGGTTTCCCGGGGTGAGCGCTATCCTTCCCACCACCCTCCTCACGGGCGTCTTGGGCCGGCCGCCCCTCTTAGCCGCCGCGGCCACCTGTCCCGCGTCCCCGGCGGACGGCGGGTGCGCCGGGGCGCTCGGCCTCACGACGGCGGTTATGACCCCGTCCTTGCGGACGCGTCCCGGCGCCGGGGCGGGATCCTCGGGGCTGAACGGCGCGCCTGTCCCGGCGGCGCCTTTGGAGCCGGGGGCCGAGGCCTTGGGGGCAGGCGCCTTGGGAGCCGGTGCCGCCCGGGTCCCTCCGGCGCCCGGCGCGGGCGCGGCTGCCCCGGCCGGCCGAGCTGCCTGGCCGCCCTTGGCAGCCATGGCTCCTGCCGGTCCGGACGTCTTTGAACCGGAGGCGCCCGCCGGTCCCTTACCGGCCGGCGGGGCGGAACCGTCCCTTCCGGGGGCCGGGGCCGCAGCCCCTTTCGCGTCCGCCCGGACCCCGGGGCCTTTCGCGTCCGCCCGGACCCCGGAGCCTTTCGCGTCCGCCCGGACCCCGGGGCCTTTCGCGTCCGCCCGGACCCCGGAGCCTTTCGCGTCCGTCCGGACCCCGGAGCCTTTCGCGTCCGTCCGGACCCCGGAGCCTTTCGCGTCCGCCCCGCCTCCCTCCGCCGGAACGGCCTGTCCCGAGGAGGCGCCGGATTCTCCCGCCGCGGCGCCGGCGGCGGAGGGGGCCTCCGGCTTCCGGGCCTCCCGCCCTTCCGCGGCCGCCCCTGAAAGGGCGGCTACGAGCTTGTCCTCCCCGCCGTCGGACAAGCCTGCAGCTCCGCCCCGTTCCGGAGCGTCCACGGCGGATATCCTGGCGTCGGCTTCGGGGGGAGGCGCGAAGAAGGTGGCCGGCTGCACCGAGAACGCGGCGGGTTCCGCGGCGATCATGCCTGCCGGCATCGGATCGGCGCTCCGGATGCCGGACGCGCCGGCGGCGGACGCGTAGGACGCGTCGGCGGCGCGGGACGCCCAGGGGGCGGGAAGGTACTCGGCCCGGACGGCCAGCGGCGGATCCGCCGCGTCCATGAGGCTCCTGCCTATGCCGCGTCCGGCCCGGGCCATCACGGGATCGCCCGGTATGCCCATCCCGTTCTCGGCGCTCTCTCCGGCGCCCGACGCGTAGGCGCCGGAGTCCGGCACGAAGTCGTCGTCATCGGGATCGTCTCCGGGAGCCGCCGCAGGGGCCCGGCCGGCCTCGCCCGCCCCGCCCCTCCCGCCCGGGAGCCGTCCGGGGAAGGGCTGGGGCTCCTGGGGCGCGAAAAACAGGAACTCGCCGTCCTGGGCCGAAGCGTCCCTCGCGCCCCCGTCCTGCACCATGCGGTACACGCCGGCGGCGGCGGTCGCCACCAGGAACGCGAACAGCAGCCCCGACACAGCGAGGTGCCCCCAGGAACGCTCGGGCCTCTCCTTCCTGGGGGCCAGGGCCATGGCCAGCTTCTTGTGGAACTTCTCCTTGGCTTTCAGGGACGCGGCGGACGGGGGCCTGATGGTGATGCCGTCCCCGGCGGCGGGGAGCCTGGACGGGATGTCCCCGCCGTCCTCCGCCCCGTGCCCGGACGGCGTCTCCGGGGCGGAACCGGACGCGGCCCCGGAGGCGCGGGAATCGGAGGCGGCGGGACCGGATACGTGAACTGAAGCGGATGCGGCGGCAGGCGGAGCCGCAGAAGCGGAAGCGGATGCGGCGGCTGCCGAGGCGGAAAAAGCCGGAGAAGCTGAAGGGAAAACGGCGGAACGGGAGGACGGCGGCGAAAAACGCGCGGAAGAAGGGGACGGGCGGCGGGAAAGCCCGAAGGCTCCCGCGGCCGCGCGGGGGACGTCCAGCCCGTCCAGGATCTCGCGCTCCAGCACTTCGGCGATTCCGGGGTCGAAGCCCTCAATGCCCGTCCGCCCGTCCCCGTCCGGGAACTTCGGCGGGACCGCTATCAGGCGCGCGGCTACCGCGCGCGCCGGCCGCCCGGGCTCCGCCCCGCCCCGTCCGGGCCCTGCGGCGGACCCGGGAGAACGGCGGGGGGCGCCCGGGGACGTCCCGGCGATGCCCCCCCCGGCGTCCGGCGTCCGGCCCGGGAGAAGACGAGCATTCCCCGGCACCGTCCCCGGGGCGCGGGAGTCGGCGTAAAGGGAGGCATGGGGATCCCCGGAGCGGCGGCCGGGCGGGGCGGCTACCCCGAAGGCATCCCCGGAGCGGCCCCCGCGGCTGCGGGCAAGGGGCGGCGGCGGGGTCCAGCGCCCGGGAACGGGGGACTCCCCGGAGGAGGCGCGGGGCGGATCCCGGAAAGCTCCGGAATGCGGCGCCCCCGCCGGCGGCCGCCGATCCCGGAAAGGCCCGCCCCCAGCCCGGCCGTTCCCGGGCGCGGCGGTCCCGCCTGCCTTACGGGGAAAATCGTCCGCGTCCCCGGGGTTCGGGGGCGGAAGGGCGCCGGGCGCCCCCGCCGGGAGCTCGGGAGGAATCAGGGCCTGCCTGACGGAGGGACCGGCGTTCGGGCGGGGCGGCATCGATCCCCCTGCCGTAGCCCCCCGGTCCGCCGGGGAGGGGCGGGCGCCGGCCGGCGAGGGCCGGGGAACTGGACCGGCGTTCCCGCCCGGGCGGGCTGTCCCGCCCCGCAAGCCGTCCCGCGCACCTCCCAGTGCGGGGGCGCGGGGATCCCGGACGGTTCCGGCGTCCTCGCGGAACCCCTGTCCGTACCCGTCCGTCCGCGGCGGCCGCCCGGACCCCTGAACCTGGAGCGTCCGGCGCCGATCCGGGGCGGCCCGACGGCCCCCTGCGGGTCCGCGGGGATCGGGGACGTCCGGATCCGCCTCCGCCCTCATCCTCACGTTCCATGTCCCCGGGCGGGGATTTCCCGTGCCTGCCCGCGCGTCCACGGCCCTAGCCCCTGTCCGGGCCGCCGGCGGGCGGGCCCTCTATGATCGCCGTCCCGCCCATGAAAGGCCGGAGGGCCTCGGGCACCGTGACGCTTCCGTCCTCGTTCTGGAAGTTCTCGAGGACGGCCGCCAGGGTCCTGCCCACCGCAAGCCCGGAACCGTTAAGGGTATGCACGAAGGCCGCCTTGCCCCCTCCCTTGCCCCTGAAGCGTATGTTGGCGCGGCGGGCCTGGAAGTCGGTGAAGCAGGAACACGAGCTTATCTCCCTGTACGCCCCGGCGCCGGGGAGCCAGACCTCCAGATCGTAGGTCTTGGAAGAGCTGAATCCCAGATCGCCCGCCGGGAGGGTCACCTTGCGGTACGGAAGGCCTATGGCCCGGAGCACCGCCTCGGCATGCGAGGTGAGGTTCTCCAGCTCCTCGAAGGATTTGGAGGGGTGCGCGAACTTCACCAGCTCCACCTTGTCGAACTGGTGCATGCGGATGAGCCCCCTGGTGTCCCTGCCCGCCGCCCCGGCCTCGGCCCGGAAGCAGGGGGTGTAGGCGCACAGGCTCAGGGGCAGATCGGACTCGTTCAGGGTCTCGTCCCGGTAGAGGTTCGTGACCGGGACCTCCGCGGTGGGGATGAGGTACCAGTCCGTGCCCCTGAGGCTGAAGAGGTCCTCCTCGAACTTGGGGAGCTGGCCCGTCCCGAAGAGGGACCTGGAATTGACGACGACCGGCGGCCAGCACTCCCTGTACCCGTGCCTGGCCGTGTGGAGCTCCAGCATGAGGCTTATCACCGCGCGGTTCAGCCTGGAGAGGTTCCCGAAGAGGACCGCGAAGCGGGCTCCGGCAATCTTGGCCGCCCTGGGCAGATCCATAAGCCCGGTCGCGGCCCCGATCTCCCAGTGGTTCAGGGGCCTGAAGGGAAACTCGCGCCTGTCACCCCACTCGGCCTCCAGGCGGGACGAACCCTCCCCGCCGTCCGGCACGTCCGGATGCACCAGGTTGGGGATGGACTTCAGGATCCCCTGCTCCTCCTCCTCCACACGGGCTATCTCGGGCTCCAGCGCCTTCACCCGCGCCGCCAGGTCCTTGAGCCCGGCCAGCAGCGGGGCCGCGTCAGCCCCGGCCTTCCTCAGCGCGGCCATCTCGTCGTTGGCCCTGTTGCGGGCGGCCCTCATCTCCTCGGACTCCTTCAGGAGCTCCCTGCGCCTGGCGTCCAGGCCCTCGAAGCGCTCCAGGGCCGAGGGATCCATGAGCCTCCTGGCGAGGGTCTCCTTCAGGACACCCAGGTTCTCGCGTACGAATTTCAGGTCGTGCATCAGCAGGGCCTCCGTCCTTCGGCGGAATGTGAGCCGAGTCGGTAGTTTTGTGAGATTATAGCACGGTAAATAGAGTTTTGATCACCTAAATTAAGCACTTTCATACATTTTTTTCCTCATTAAGCCTTAAAGCCGCGAAAATCGCCCCATCTGGATGCCCGGGTCCCGGTCGCGCGTTTGCCCGCATCCCCGCCGATTCCGGCCCTTATGGCACTGATCATGCCCCGTACCCCCCATAAAATGTGTACCGGCAGGATGCCGGGGCATTTCCGGACCCTGCCCCGCGCGGGCCTGGCTCCTCCAGACAGGATACCTCCGCGCGACCCTGCGGTTCGTCCGGAGAAGGCCCGTGGAAGGCCCGGAAAAACTCCGGAAAGACCCGACAGCAGGTGGAGGAACGGGAGAGGAAGAGGAAAGCGGCGGCAGGCGCGGCGCTTCCGGGCGGGGAAACGCCGGAAGGCCTGACGGGGGGCGGTTCAGGGGGACTGCGGCGGGGAAACTGCGGGGAAGCTGACGGGGAAGGGGGAAGCGGGGACGGCCAGCGGAAGCGGTGTTCCGCGGCGATGGAGTTCCGCATTTGTCCCTACGGAGCCGGATATGGCGGAACATGAGGGACAGAGGAGGACGGGCGGAAGGGGGGAGGGATTTGGAACGAGGGAGGGAAACGTGGGACATGAGCGGGGAGCGGGGGACATGAGCGGGGAGCAGGGCGCGGGACGGAAGGGAGCGGTTGATGGGATGCCGGAAATCAGACCGGGCCAGCCGGCCGCATATCACGGTATGCCGAAAGCGGCATGTGATTCTACGAATCGGACGGTGCCACGTGTGCCTGTACGGACCCGCCCAGCGGCGGCGATCGTCGCGCCGGGTTCCGCCGGATCGGGGTAGGGCACGGTTCTGAGCCGGATCCGGTACCCTGAGCCATCCCGTGCCGACGATGCCTTCGGCACCTTCGCGGCCTGCCGATCGGGTCGTCCGCAGGCGTCTCCGGCAGCCCGGAAGGCTGCCGGCGCCCTTGGCCGGCGACGGACGCGCCGAGCCCGGACCGGACGGAGAGATCCGGTCAGCCGAACCGGCGGCCGAATCCCATGCCCCGTGCCCCGCGCGCCTCCCCGCTGGCAGGGCCGACCCGGACGGAAACGCCCTCCTCGGGGAGGGCGTCCCGTAAGGCCGCCTCGGGCGGAGTCCGGGGAAAGGCGGCGGCCGGGACGGCCGTCTTTCATGCCCCGCCCCGGAAGCGCGTTCAGGCCGTGACGATGTTGGACTGGCCCGGCATCCTCGGGGGGGCCGGGGGGTTGGGCCCGCCGAGCCGGCCCACCGCCGCGGAGCCTATGATGTCGTGGGTCGGGGGGAAGCCGAAGGAGGTGAGCACCTTCCTGAAGGTCGGCTCGTTCCCCACGGCTCCCAGCTGGTTCACCCAGACGGCCCCCAGCCCCAGGCCGTGCGCGGCCAGGAGGATGTTTGCCATGACCATGCTCCCGTCCTCCACGGGGCAGAAGCTCCTGATCTTGTCGACCCCCACTATGAGAAACAGCGGGGCCCTAAAGAAATTGACCGAATAGGACTTCTGGCCAACGTAGTCCCTGTAGCGGTCGAAGCCCGGCAGGGCGGAAGCGAGTTTCAGCGCGTCGTTAAGCTCGCTTATTCTCGGAAGTCCCACCAGGGCGGTGACGTGGCAGGCCTGGGCGTTCATGGCGGAGGGAGCATAGGAGGCGGCCTCCAGAATGGCGTCGAGCTCCTCGGCGGCGACAGCCCCGTCCCCGAAGACGCGGACGCTCCTTCTCTCCTTGATGGCTTTCAGCACTTCGGACATGGGGATGTCCTCCTTTCCGCTTTTCGTCGGCCTCGCCGGGAAACGGGGCGGCGCTGCAGGGGGCCTCCCGGAAGTGCCGGGGAGGCGCGGGCGGGGAACGCTCCGGTCGGGGCGCGGCGGGCGCATGCGCCCCGGCTGCGCCGCCATGACTCCGTCCCGGCTCCGGAGCCGCCGGCATGCTCCGCGTCAGGCGAGATGGGGGGCATCGCGGGCAACGGTACCGAGGCGGCGTTCCAGCATCTCCGGACGCCTTCCCTTTCGGGAAATCCCGCGGGAAGCTCCCGCTGTCTTCACGGGAAGCGCCGGCCAGCATTCCCGTTCCCCTGTACTTTTAACACGCTTGACTGTACATGTGAAGTTCCGTTGTCCGGCACGCATGCGCCGTCCCGCTATCCGCCGCTGCGCGGATCGAAACCGGGTGAATTTGCGGATTCCGGGAACGTCATGATATGGACGGCGCGACGATATGGACGACGCGGGAGACAATCTTGATTCCACTGCGAAAACTCATCCCTCCTCAAATGAGAGGGTGAACTCTATACGCCACCGTCATTGAAAGCACCTGTATTTAAGCCAAATTCTGGTCACTTCGCGCAACCCCTGCCAAAGCGCTTTGGCCTCTGAAAGGTCAAGTCAGGGGTGTTTGCAGTGGAATCAATCTTGGACTGCCGCCCTGACGGCATCGGACAAACATGCCGAAAGCGCACGTGTTCCAGACGTCCGGGCACGAGCCGCGACGCCTGCCCGGCCGGACTCCGGGCCGCTGCCTTCTTCGGACAGCCTGCGGGGACTGTCCCGCGGCGCGGTTCACGCTCGCCTTCTCCTTGGCATGTCCTGCACCCTGCGCCTTCCGGCATGCGCATGACGCCCCGCTAAATCCCCGGCACGGGCAGGGGAAACGCGGCGGGGCTCCGGAGGTTCCGGAAAGCCCGGCCCGCTCCGGGCTCCCGGAAGCCCGCGTCCGGCACCGGGATCCGAGGAATGCGGAGCGTTCCGGGGCGGGACCGCCCGCCCTCTAGTACGCCCTAACCCTGTTGCCGTTGCCGTTCGTGCCGCCGTTGGACGCCCCGTTGAAGGCCTGTCCGAAAAACAGCCTCTCCCGCGAGCGGCTGTAGAGATCCACCGCCTTCTCCCAGCTCCGGTAGTCCAGCACCTGGGAATGCGCGGCCAGATGGCGTATGAGCTTCCAGCGCTCGGCCAGATCCGAGAGCTCCTTCACGAAGAACCTCTGGCCGCTCGCCTGGGGGCGGATATAGTCCTTCATGGCCTTGAACAGGGGGCCCATCTCGCGCAGGGCGGCCTCCCTCATGGAGGATTCGGGAATGTAATGGTCCCAGAGCCCCGTGCCGAGCTCCGCCTCCAGGATATGCACTATGGCCCCGTGGACCTGGTCCACCAGGGGGAAGAGGACGTCCCGTTGCCCCCGGGAAACGAAGCTGTCCAGGAGAGGCCCGCCCGGGGACAGGAGCACCGGATGGTACAGGCTGTAGCGGTTGGGGGATATGAGACCTTCGGCCCAGAGCTCCAGCTGCTGGCCCCGGTCGGGGGGGGTGGACCGCGACGGGCTGATCCCCGGATAGAGGAGCGCCCCCTCGAACTCGAAATCCTGAGGCACCAGCTTGGCCAGCGGGTGCGCCGCCAGGATCCGCCGCACGGACTCGACGTCCCTCGGCTCCTGCTCGATCATCGCCCCGATGAGGCGCGGATCGTCGCCCCCCACCCCGGCCGCCAGGGCTTTAAGCCACCAGTAGTCGGCCTCCGACAGGGCCGACCCGGCCTCGGAGGCGGCCTCCTCGAAGAGCAGATCGAAGTCCGCCCTTGAGGCGGCGCCCCACCAGGGAAATACCTTCAGGCCCCTGGCCTCGGGAATTTGGGGGAAGCCGGGACGCACGAGGGCCATGAAGCGCATGCCCTCCCTGCCCTCGCCGCCGCCCGGACCTTCGAAGGAAGCCTCGGAGGCTGCCGCGAGCTCCTTGGCGGCGGCCGCCTGCGCGGCCTCGGACAGGGTCTCGAGGCCGATAAAGGCCGTCACCTTCATGAAGTCGCTCTCGGAAGGCCTGAAATAGTCGACGATAGGCTTCCTTTTCTTCCGCCTGTCAGCTCCCGGAAGGGTCGCCATCAGGGGGGAGAGCCCTTCCGCGGAAGGGGTCGCCACCGCGTCCGCCGCCGTCACCGCAGGACCTCCGAGGGTCCTCAGCCTCTTCCTGGCCGTCTCGAGAAAGGCCGGATTCCTCAGCGTGTCGGGCAGGACCAGCACCACGTTCCAGCCGGATGCAAGGGCGGACATGGCCTTTTTCAGGTAAAGCACCCCTCCTGGAGTGTCCAGAATTCTCATGTATTCCATAAAGTCTCTCCTTCAGGGCCGCAGGCCCCGGACGTTTCAGGCAGATGACAGGCTGACTGCCGTTTCGTGATCGTGATGATGGGCGGACCGCCGGGCCGCCCCCGCCAGCCCGCGCCCGGAAGGGAACGGCAGGATCCCGTCCGGAAGCGTCCCCGGGGCGTCTCCCGCCGAACGGGCGTTTAGGGATAGCCTAAAGGAAGCGGCCGGGAACTGCGGAGCGATCCCCGGGGCGTCCCGGCGCGGTTCCGTGCCGGGCGGGGGCATGAAGCGCGAAGGACGGGCTCCGGCAAGCCCTCGGAGGCGCACGGGCCGTGTCGTGCGGGAACGCGATCGGTCCATGACGTCCTCCTTCTGCGTCAAAGCCCCGGCTTCCCGGCCAGGACGGTCCAGACCGCGAGTCCAGGCCGATCAGTTCCGGCCGGGGTGGGTGGGGAGCCCCGTCCGATCGGTGCCGGCAACGGGGCGGGCGCCCGTCCGAGTCGTTCCGGGTCGGGGTGGGGGCCGGCCTGACCCTGAGGCCCGGCCGGGGATAAACTCAGATGTAGTTAAAATAGATCATTTTCTGATAATTTCAACACTTAAACGGGTTGCCTTTCCCCGCGCGGCTTCCGGCGGGGCGGCTCGGGCAGGGGACAGGCGCGGACCCCAGCCCGAACGGGGACAGGCGCGGACCCCAGCCCGAACGGGGGCGGCCGGGCCCCCCGGACCGCCCGTAAGGGCGGCGGCTCCCCGGCCGGGCTTCCGTCCCCCCCGGCTCCCGGGGACGCCCGGCTCACATGAGGCGGGGATCGATGGCCCAAACGGTCTCGCCGCTGCGCTCCCCCGACGGGACCAGCACCGTGAGCCCCGCCAGGACCCCCATGAGCCCGGCAATCTCGGCACGGCCGTCCTCGTTCAGGCCCGGGTAGAGGGCGGCGGCCTCGGGCACGGTGACGGGGCCTATCGTCCGCAGATCCCGCATGAGGCCGTCAAGCTCCCTCGGTGCGGAGCCGCCGTCCGCGCCGGGGGCGGGCGGCGGCGCGAAGGGCCGCCCGGCCAGGCGGTGGACCTCGGAAAGGACCAGGCCGTCCCAGCCGCCGGTGCGCTCCATGACCCCGGGGCCGAGCGCCGGATCCAGGCCGCACTCGGCAAGAAAGAGCTCGAGCGCTCCCGGGCTCCAGCGGGCCAGGTACCCGGGAGCCGCCGCGGGCGGGCCGGCTCCCGAGCCGTTTCCGGAAAGGCCCGGCCCGGAACCCGGTCGGAGCCTCCGGGCCAGCGCCTCCTCGGGACTGCACAGGTACGCGGCCTTGACCGCGCCCTCCCGGCGGCCGTTCCGGTCTCCGGCAATGCGCCCCAGCTCCCTGAAAACCGCCTCGCTTCCGGGCCCGCCTTCCCCCGTCGCGTTCGCGACCAGCCTCGTCTCGCCGTCGGGACCGGCCTTGGCCGCCGTCTGGTCGAAGAGGCTGCGGACCCCGCCCGCGGTGGAGCAGGCGGCCCCGCCCCTGACCGGGAAGAACGCGGAGGCGGAGGCTCCGGAACGGCTCTCGGCCCGGCAGAGGCCCAGCAGGGCCACGGCTGCCCTCCCCGCGCCGGAGGCGTGGGAGCCCGTGATTACGGTGAAGGCCGGGCCGCCGCGGCCGAAGAGCTCGGCCTCCTGCAGGAGGGTGAGCGGGCTCGGGGAAGGGAGCGTCTCCGGTATGATCCTGGACGGCGGGATGCCTATGCCGGTCGAGGCGCCGCCCCCCCCGTTCCCGCCGCCGGCCGGCACGGCGGAGACCGGGAGGGGATGCTTGCGGGGCCTGCCGCGCGGGCGCTTGAACTCCGACGCGGGGCCGCCGCCGTTCCCGTTCGCCGTGCCGTTCCCTCCCGCCCCGGGACTTCCCGCGGCGGGGATCTGGGCTAGCCCCAGGAGCGGGGAGGCCCAGCCGGGCGGTCCGAAGCCCTCCGGGATCCACTCCGGGAGGGTGCGGACGAGGAGCTCCGCCTCCTCCGGAGTCCGCCCGGGAAGGCGGGGGGAACCCGGCCCGGACGCGGATTCGGGATCCGGGGCCCGTGACGACTGGAGGATCCTGCGGCAGGACAGCGCCCGGGAGTCCGGAGGCGCGGGCATGTCCTTCAGGGCCGAGAGCTCGTCCAGGACGAGGTCCTGATCGCCCATGAGCCTTGCCGCGGCCGCGGTCCGGAAGCGCGGCCCCGAGGGATCCGCGGCCATGAGGCCCATGTCGCACAGTTCGGAGCACAGGATGCGGATCTCGCTCAGGTCCGCGTCGCGGAAGGCTTCGGGCCAGAAATCCCGGAGGTTCTGGAGCATGCGCGCGGCCGGGAGCCCCGAGCCGGGATAGTCCCGCTCGCCGGCGTGCTCCATGTAGGCGGCGACGAGGCATGCCGCCCGGTGCCTGGGCCCGGGGACGGCGGAGAGGGCCATCTCGGCAAGCGCCGCGGTTGTCTCCGGGGCGCTAACGGCGCGGGCGACGGCCCTCTCCGTGATCTTGAAGGGCGGCGGCCCGTCCGGGGGCGAGTCCAGTTCGGCCTCCGCCAGTACCCTCTTGGCGAGAACCGCCAGCGCCCCGTGGTTCCAGAAGGCCCTCGCCATCACCCGGTAGGGGAGCGTGGGGGTCTCGAAGACCCAGCCCATGGGGATCAGGGGGCCGCACAGGGTCTCCCAGAGCCCGGCCGCCTCGGCCTGGCCCATGGGCTCGGGCTCGGGGAGCTCCGCGAGGGGGGACGACGGGTGCCTTTCGAGGAGCATGGACACCCTGCGTCCGGCCATGAGGAGCCTCGCGACCCTGCCGGGCCGGTTCAGCTCCTTCAGAAGGGCCAGATCCGCCGGATCCCTCACGCACCTCTCCAGAAGCCCGTCCGCGGAATCCACCGCCACGGTCAGGAGCGAGGGCGATCCCTTGCGGCCGCGGGCGGCGTCCAGGGCCCTCAGGCTTTCCCCGACGTCCCGCGAGGCGTCCCAGCCGGGGAGATCCAGATCCGCCGCGGCCCTGGCGACGACGGCGCCCACGGCCCCGCGCCTGGATATCTCGTCGGGGGTGACGTCGGTCCAGTCCACCAGCGCGGCCCAGTTGCCGTCGGAGGGCTTGGAGACGGAGGGATCGTCCATGACGAGCTCGAGCAGGGAGCTCTTGCCCGAACCCGCCGGGCCCTCCAGCCGCATGACGCCCTCGAAGTCGCAGATCCTGTCGAAGAGCGCGGCGCGTCCGGACCCCTTGAGGGTCGCCTGGGTCCTCTCGTAGGGCCTGAAGGCCCCGTAGATTCCCCCCGCGGAGAACAGCCACTCCAGGCGCGGCGCCCTGGCCGTGGGCGCGGCGGCGGCGATGGACGCCATGAGGGCGGGGTCCAGGAGGGCTATGTCCCTGCGGTTCTCCCTGGCCCAGCCCCACAGGAGGCCCCTCACCCCGGTGGTGAGGGGCGAGAGCGCCAGGGCCACGGGCGCGGTTCCGGGACCGGGATCCCACTCGTTCAAGGCCTCCATCAGGTGGCCCGGGGAGGCGCCGTCCCCGTGCCAGACGAGCAGCGACAGCGAGCGCGTGGGGCCCGGCCCCCAGGCGGGAAGGGGAGGCTCGCAGGTGGCCTCCATGGAGTACTCCCGCCAGGGAAAGTGCCCTCCGCCCCAGGGCCCGGGCACGGCGGACGCGCCCTTGCCGGTCCCGAAGTCCAGCCACCGCACGAGCTTCTCCAGCGCGGCCGCGGTCTCGGCCTCGCCGCTGTCGTGGGCGACCGAGAGCCTTATGTCCTCCCAGAGCCTCTCGGGGTGCCCGGTTACGGGTGCCCGCAGGCCCCTGGTCGTCCTGGAGGCCGCCCACAGATCCCTGGCCGCCGCGAAGACGTCCTGGGCGCCCTTCAGTTCCGGGAGGGCGCGGAAGAAGTCCGCGGTCCGCGATCTTGCCGAGGGGTCCGCGAGCTGCATGGGCGGCCCGCCCGCGAGGGAGCGGTGGACATGCTCCGTCACGATGTCCGACGCCGCGTCCAGCTCGTCGTCGTCCAGAAGGGCGAGCACCGTCCTGGTGACGCTTCCGGGAAACGCGACGTCCCGCTCGCGGAGGATGTCCATCCTGGCCCTCACGAGCTCGCAGCTGCGGCCGGCCGCCTCCCTGGCCCTGGAGACGACTCCGGCGGCGGCGGACGCGGCGGACGCGGCGGCCCTCGCGTCCGCCTCCGGCGCGGCGGCCAGGACCGCGTCCAGCGCGGCTTCGGCCTCCCTGGCGAACCCCAGCGCCGTGTTCGCGTCGAGCGCCCCGGAGGAGGCGAGGCTCCCAATCTCGTCGGCCGCGTCCTCCGCGAAGGCCTCGGCCTCGTCTATCTTGCTTCCGGAGAGATCGCCCAGGACGTCCCGGAAGCGCCTGCCGCCCTCGTCCAGCCGCTCGCCGGCGCCGTCAACGGCTTCCAGGAAGAGGGCCGGCACGACGGCCTCGCCCTCGGCCAGGCGGGCGGCGAAGGCCTTGTCCTCGTCCGTGCGGCTCCAGGGGGCGGAGGCCACGGCGTCCACGATGCCCGCGAGCGGCGCGGAAGGCGATCCGCCCTCCGACGACGCCCCGCGGCACAGCACGAGCCAGCTCGCGAGATCCGCCTCGGGGTCCGCGGCGTGGAATCCCTCGGGGGCCGACGCGGATCCCCGGCCCGAGCCCCAGCAGTCCATGAAGGTCCCCGAGGAGAGCTCGTTCATGCTGGAGACGAGGATCCTCGCCCCGTCCGCCGGAAGCTGGTCCCGGCCGTCCTCCGAGCCGTATCCCCGGGGTCCGCCGGCCGGGGAGGGGACGCCGCCGTTTCCCGGGCCCGGCCCGTACGGGCCCCCCCGGCCGTCCTGGGAGCCGTTCCTCGATGCCCCCTCCGCGCCCTCCGAGCCCTCCGGCGCGGGCTCGGGCATGGCCCTCGCGGCCTTCCCGGCCTCCCTGAAAACGTCGTCTATGAGCTTCAGTGTCCAGCCGTCCCTGTCCTCCTGGCCGCTCCCCCCGTGGTACTCCAGCCACTCCCCGCAGAGGTCCGCCGTGAGCCCGCAGTAGAAGGCTATGGCCGTGAAGGCCGCCGCGCTTATCTCCTCCTTGCGGCCGCTGCGGCGGTCGTACATGTTCACGAGCTCGCGGACCCGTGCGGGATTCCGGAGATCCTCCGCCTCCGCCTTCAGCTCCGCCACGCCGCCGCCCGCCCTGCAGCGCTCCAGGAGGCCGTAGAGATCGCCGCCGCTCGTTATGAGGTTCTTCCAGACGGTATTGGCGGGCACGTAGCTGGTGGAGCGCTTGGGCATGTCCTCCAGGAATTTCTCAGTCGTGGCGTTCAGGACCTGGAGCCGCCGGTCCTTGTCGCGGTCGTCGGACATGCGCCTCAGGGCCTTCACGACCCCCTCGCCCTCGGCGCGGCGGTTCAGATCGACCAGCGCCTCCAGGAGCCCGCCCCGGAGCCTCTCGGGCAGGAGCCCCCCCAGCGCGTCCAGGGCCTGGGCCATGTCCTCGCCGGAGCAGGCGGCCGCTCCCCTCAGAAGCGAGGCGTAGGCGAACAGCGCGGGCTCGGGGTCCCTGAGGAGGGCCGCGGGATCGGAACAGGCGGCGGCCGCGGCCCCCAGGGCCGACGCGAAGGCTTCCCTGGCCGCCGCCGGGTAGGGCCGGAAGTGGATCCCCAGGTGCAGGAGCCTTGCCAGCGGCTCCGGGAAGACCCCGCCGGGCGACGCGGAGGCGAGCCAGCACAGCGGCCGGGTGTCCCCGTCCCCGGCGAGCCTCCGGCACAGGGCCGACAGGTGTCGCCGGAAGTCGCGCCCGCGCAGGCTTTCCGCCGCGGCGTCGGCCGCGGAGTCGGGGCGGGCCGTCCCCCGCGCCACGGCCTGCGCCCTTATGGCGGCCGCCAGGCTCGAGCCCTCCGTCGCGAAGGCGGAAGCGGAGTCTGGGTCGTCCCCGCCCGGAGACGAACCGCCCTCCCCTTCCCCGCCGGGGCCGGAGGCGCCGTCCCCGCCGGTGACCCGCTGGGCGTAGAGCTGGTACAGGCCCGCTTCGGCCGACGGCCGCCTCCGGAAGTCCTCGAAACGGACCTGGGCGCCGGCCTGCGGATCTGGAGGGACGGCCGCGTCCAGCAGATCCCCGAAACGGAGCCGTATGAGCCGGGCTATGCCGGGAGCCGTCATGCCCCAGAACTCCCGGAAGGGGTCGGTCCTGTGGGAGTAGGGGGCCGACTCCTCCTCCAGGGCCGCCAGGGCGGATCTCTCCGCCAGCTCGGCGGGGTCGGGCTCCGCCGCCTCCGCCCGCTCCCCCTCTTCCTCCTCCGGCTCCTCCGGCTCCTCAGGCGCGGCCTTGAGCTCGAAGCGGTCGGCATCGGGCTCCTCGGTCCCGGACTCCGCCGGACCGGGGACGGCTTCCCCCGGAGCCCCGGTCCCGGGGCCGTCCGGCTCGGCGGACACCATCGTCACGACCGTCACGGCCCCGGAAGCCTCGGACATGCCGGCCGGTTCCCCGGATGCCGCGGCCTCGCCGGCCGGTTCCGGGGATGTCTCGGACACAACGGCCGGTTCCGGGGATGCCGCTGACGCGGCGGACGGTTCTACGGAAGCCGCTGACGTGCCTCCCGGCACTGCGGAAGCCGCTGACGCGCCGACCGGCACCTCGACCTCGGAAGCCGCTGACGCGCCGACAGGCGCCGCGGAAGCCGCTGACGCGCCTTCAGGCACCGCGGAAGCAGCTGACGCGGCGGCGGGCTCTGCCGCGACCACGGGGCCGGAGGGCGGCCCGGCTTTCAGGGCGGAATCGAACTCCCCCTCCTTCAACAGTTTGTTGAAGAAGGCCATGCTGAACATCTCGAAGGTGTTATACAGGGAATCCTGGACATCCTGATCAATCGGTTTGGGGGCGCGGAGAATCATCAGGATGGCTGCCGCGGTGGGCGAGCGCTCTTCCCAGTCACGGGAGCCGTCCGGAATGGAGTCGAGCTCGGCCATCAGCTCCCCGAAGGGTCCGATGTCCCTGCCGGAGTTGGCGATGCCGGACATCCTGGACATGACTCCGATGACCCGTCTCGCCTCCCGGAGGGTGTCCAGGGCGGCTACGGCATCCAGCGCCCGGACGTAAAGGCCTTCAGCGGCTTCGGCCCAAACGCGGACGAGCCCGCGGCAGCGGCTCGCGAACTCGCCCGCTTCGAGCTCCAGAGCCTCGTCTATGCCGGGCATGAACTTTCCCGCGCCGCTAGCGGCGATGTCCTGCAAGGCATCGCGGAAGACTTCCAGGTTGCCCTCGTATATCCTCCAGAGAGCGTCTACCATTTCGGAAACGGCTAAAAAGGCATCGAGCCTCCCCCCGCCCGTATCGGAAGCCCGCTTCCCGCCGATGTCCGAAACTGCCGCGGCGATGTCCCTGGAAAGGATCGCGGAATTATCCGGGTCGGCGTCGAAATCGGTCATGAGGCCGCGGGCCCTGCAGGCGTCCAGAAGCTCGCCGGACGCGAGGGCCAGAGGTTCCGGGACCGGCCGGAGGGCGGGGCCGTCTTCGGGGCCGCCTGCGGGAACGGCCCCGTCTTTCATGCCTGACTCGGAATCCATGGCGCACGCGACGACCTCGCCGCCGATGGGCGCGCAGCCGCGGCCGGCCCGGAGGAACTCCAGCATGGCGAAGAGGAGGACGCGCCAGCTCCCCGGCCGGAGGGGCCCGATGAAAGGCGGCGAGATTATCCTGTCGAGCCAGGCAACGCAAAGCATGCCCTTCAGCGCGTCGTTCGCGAAAACGGTGTCCCTCAACCATTCAAGGCCCCGTGCGGCCAGGACCTCGCCGGAGGGGGCACCTTCCGGAAATGCCTCCGGGAGCTCATCGTAGGCCCAGTCCACGAAATCCGTCACTGCCCGCGACGGGGCGGCGCCGTTTCGGTGCGCCCGGGGAGCACGGGAGGCTTTGCTTTCGTCCGACGTTTTGTCCGGAGCCGCTCCGTCGGGGGCTTCGGGAACCTGGAGGCTTTGGCAGACTGTTCCGGAGTCTTTCTCTTCGGGTTGTTTCCCGAAGGGTTTACCGGTTTCAAAAGTTTCGGGGACGGCGGGGGCTGGCGGCGCACCGGAGGCTCCGGCTGCGGGAGCGGACCGGAACGGAGTCCCGGAACAGTTCAGATCGTCAAGAAGAGCCGTTACGCAGTCGCGGCGGCACAGGACCGTCCGGAACCATCCTTCCGCCGGGAGCGCCCGGCCCCATGCCGCGGAGGCCGACGGGCCGCCCGACCGGTCGGCCCGCTCTTTATCCCGTCCCGGAAAAATTTTTGTCGGCTCTTTCATAATTTACTCCCAAGCCCGGTTCCCGGACCCTGGCAACCCGCTGTATCGCGGCTGGTGCCCTTGATGATGTCAAGCTAAACCCTCCGGGGATTTTTGTCAAGCCTGGCCCGTGCGGATCAAGGGTATTCCTTGCTCTTGCATTGTCTGCCCTTTAGCGTTTTCGCACGTTTTCGCATGTTTCGCTAAAGACGCTTCCTCCCGGATTCGAACAGGGTCCGCACGTGGTTCCCGTACCGTTTCAGCCTTATTGTCGTATTATATTTTCTTCGCTTCCGCATGTTTCACTCATCAGTTTCAGTCGCCGGCAGGAGCCTTCCGGAGAAATCCCCCGAATCGGATTTTCCTGACTCCCTTCGGGGAACGCACGATTTCATGGAGAACCTCAACTAATTAATGTCAGATTTCCGGCCTGACCCGACAAGGGCACACCGCAATCTGCAGTCTGACTCCTGCACATCATTATCTCTCCTGAGCCCAGCCGACGCTTCTTCCGATTCAATTCGCCATCCCGGCTTCATCATCACGAACACGCCCGCCTTGAACCGGTTTGACCATCAAGCGATTATGCATTTCCATTCCATACAACTTCAAATCGGCACACGCGTCTCCCCCGCTCCTCGGACCCGGTCCCCGGCCCCTCTCTCCGGGCCATTCCGGGAACGAGCCAAAACGGAAACGAGACGTGGGAACCGCCCCGTTTCCCATATCCCTTTCGCGCTTGTCTGCCGTCGGCCATTTTCCGCCTGCCCCCGGCATGCGAACTAAAACTGCATTTCAGCAAAATGAAACTTCGAAAATTTTCGTATTTTTTGATCACAGTTTTGAGAAGTTTCGGGGCAAAAAAATAATCGTTGGTTTCACATTTTTCCTGCGGCATCCTCACGGGCCGGCTCATGAGGGAGACTCGCATCTCAGTCCGGGGACGGCCGCCCGTCCGCCGTGACTTCCCCCTCACCGTTGCCCGCCTGGACACCCGGGGGCTTGGGGCAAAGTGGACTTGGGGGGGCTTGGGGCAAAGTGGAC
>JAISEQ010000012.1 GCA_031264045.1 Deltaproteobacteria bacterium | reverse complement strand
CCTTGGCCGCCGGGCTGGTTCCCGTTCCTGCCTTGGCCGCCGGGCTGGGTCCCGTTCCTGCCTTGGCCGCCGCTCTGGTTCCTGTTCCTGCCTTGGCCGCCGCTCTGGTTCCTGTTCCTGCCTTGGCCGCCGCTCTGGTTCCCGTTCCTGCCTTGGCCGCCGCTCTGGTTCCCGTTCCTGCCTGGGGCCATCGGGCGCGTTACAGAAGCGGGGGGCCGCTTGCGGATTTCCGGAGGGGTCTTTTCCGGGACTTAGATTGATTCCGCCGCGAAAACCCCTCGCCCTGGCAATGTGAGGGTGAAGGCTTTGGGTCATCGGCTTCGACGGCGCCAGAATTTGTGCTAAATCCTCGCCGGTTCGCGCTGCCCCTTCCGAAGCGCTCCGGCCTCTGAAAGGTCAGGTGAAGGGTTTTGGGAGCGGAATCAAGATTGCGGAGACCGGACGGTTTCGCCTGAGTTCGGGAGCGCGTCGCGGCAGAGCGTCACCTTGAAGATCTGATGCGTTCGGCTGCGGCATCCATCGCCAGGGTGTCGAAGCAGGAGAAGACGGGCCCTTCCGGACGCGTGTCCAGGTACATGCCGGTGAACAGCCGCCTGTCGCCTGTCCTGTAGCCCCGCAGGGCCTCCGCGGTCTCGGGGAGCCCGTCCGGCGTCTCGATCCGGCACCTCAGTTCGTCCGTCCGGGCTCCGTTCCGGTCCCCTGCGGGGTCCGCGGCGCCGAGAACTATGATGTAGGTGTGTTCCGTGGCCTGGATGATCCGCCATATCTCCGCCTCCGTGACGACGACCCCGCCTTCGGCGCCGTAGGCGGCCCCGACCGCGGCGCCGCTTCGGAAGTCGTGGAGAATCCGCAGGATCGGCACCGCAGGAGGGGGATCCGTTTCCGACGGCAGGCCGGTGTCCAGGGGGGCCTCCCCTTCCGCCGGGACGTCAGTGCGGCCAGCGCGGCTTTTCGCGTGAACGGGGGTGGACGGGGTGTCCCTCCGGGCTTCCGGGACGACTGACCGGTCAGGAGGCCGATCGGCGGACGGGATCCGTTCCGGGGCATCGGCCGGGACCGTTTCGGGGGCAGGGGACGGAGCCGAGGCAGAGACCGGGGCCGGGGCCGCGGCCAGGGTCAGGGCCAGGGCCAGGGCCAGGGCCGGAGGAAAGGCCGCGAGGGCTTTCGGGGAGCGGCTCGTCGCCATGTCACCCTCCGGGGCGGCGGCGGAAGCTCCGGCTTCCCCGCCTCGGCGGCGGGAGGCGCCGGACGCCCCGGCGGGCGGGAAACCATTCCGCAGGGCGGGAACATGCCTGGCGCGCCGCGTCTGGTCTCATCCTCCAGCGAACTCCTCCACCCGGATGACCATGGCGGGGCCGAGCAGGCTCTCCAGGGATGCGGCGTCGTCCAGGGCCGCCCTGAGGCCCGCTTCCGGGGCGGAGTGGGTGAGCATCACCAGATGCACGTGGCCCGTGCCCGGATCGGCCTCCTTCTGGATCACCTGGGCGATGGAGACGCCGTGGCGGGCCAGGGCGCCCGCGATGGCAGCGAGCACCCCCGGGCGGTCGCGGACGGAGAACCTCAGGTAGTGGCGGCTCCTGATTTCGCCGGCAGGCTTCACGGTCTCGGCCTTCAGGCTGTGCCAGCCCAGGGAAGGCTTGGTCGTGCGGGTCCGGGAGCTGGCCAGCCTCGCTATCTCCACGACGTCGCCCACGACGGCGGACGCGGTGGGCATCATGCCGGCGCCTGCCCCGGAGAGGAAGATGTCCCCCGAGGCGTGCCCGCGGATCATTATGGCGTTCATGGCCCCGTTCACCCCCGCCAGCAGGTGCCCCCTGGGGATCATCGCGGGCTGGAGCCTCACCTCGAGCTTGCCGTCCCCGGGGTTCTCGGCGGCGGTGGCCAGGAGCTTTATCACGTAGCCCAGGGCCTCCGCGAACCGGAAGTCGGCCGGAGCCAGCTTCGTGATGCCCTCGGCGCGGATGTCGTCCAGGGTCGGGAACACCCCGTAGGCGAGCACGGTGAGGAGTACGAGCTTGTGGGCCGCGTCCGTGCCCTCCACGTCCATGGTCGGGTCGGCCTCGGCGTAGCCGAGCTCCTGGGCGTCCTTCAGGGCCTCCCCGAAGGTGGCCCCCCCCCTCGTCATGGAGGTCAGGATGTAGTTGGTGGTGCCGTTCAGTATCCCGGCCACGCTCTGGATGCGGTTCGCGGCGAGGCCCTCCTTCAGGGTCCTTATGACCGGGATGGCCCCGGCCACGGCGGCCTCGAAGAAGATTTCGAGGCCTTTCCGCGCGGCCGTCTCGAAGATCTCCAGGCCGTGGACGGCCAGGAGCGCCTTGTTGGCGGTGACCACGTGCTGGCCCGACTCCAGGGCCGCGAGGACGAGGGTCCTCGCGGGCTCCAGGCCCCCCATCACCTCGACCACCACCTGGATGTCGGGGTTCCCCACCACCTCGTAGGGGTCGGCCGTCAAGAGTCCGGGAGGCGGCGGGAAAGCCCTGGCCGCGGAGGGATCCCGCACGGCCGCCCTGGCGAGCTTCAGGGGCCAGCCCACCTTCTGGCTCAGGAGGGCTTCCTCCATCGTTATTATCTTCGCCACGCCCGCGCCCACGGTCCCGTAGCCGAGTAAACCCACGTTGGTCTGCATTGATGCACCTGCGATTGGTGATGGAGCGGAAGAATCGGCCGGGGCGGCCGGGCGGGGGGGAACGCCCCGCGGGGCCCGGATGAAAGGTGCGGGAGGGATTTCCGGAAAGGCCCGGAGGGCGGGGCCCGGACGGCCGCGGCCGCCGTGCCCCGGGGTCCCGTCCGGCCGGGCGCCGGTCCGCGGAGAGGTGACGGAAAGCCGGTCAGGGGGCGGGGCGTTCCGGATCCCCAGGAAAGGGCCGTCATTCCGAGGCCGGCGAGGCAGCCCTCCCGGCCGGCCGGCAACGGCTAAGATATATCATCGGGCGAAATGTTTCAAACCGGGGGAGCGGGCTTCGGCCCGGCGCGGGACTGGCGGGCGCGGGGAGAGCCCTCGGTGCCGGGGGCGGCGAGCGGCGGGAAACTCCTCGGGCGGGGGCGTCCCGGACGGGAGGGCGCGGACTCCCCCGACGGCGGCGCTGGCGCCGGAGTCTCCGGCTCCCGGAGCGCGTCTCCCTGCCCGCGCTACAGCAGGAACTCGCGGAACTTCGCGAAGGTTTCCCTGAAGGCCGCGTCCACGGCCCCGGCGTGCTTCCCCCCGCCCGCGGGGAAGGGGTCCTCGTGGCGGCAGGGGTAGGGGGGATCGAGCACGTCCACGGGGATCGGGATGTCCCTCGCGGCTCCCTGGAGGGTGTTCATGACCTCGTAGGGCGGGACCACCCGGTCGCCGCTGAGGGCGGCCGCGCGTATCCTGGGGGCGAGATCGCGGAGGCGGGCCTCCCTCCTCTCCAGATCCGTGCGGTAGTCCAGGAAGGCCCGGAACCAGGGGCCGGCCCCCCCCGACTCGCCGGAGAGGTGGCTTCTGAGGCGGGGGTCCATCCTCTCGCGGCTCTCCAGGTGCCCGACCATGAACGAGTACAGCTCCACGTCCGCCACCGAGTCGACGATGAACTTTGAGGCGGGCGAGAGGCGGTTGAAGACCGGCCCCCCGCAGAAGGCCGCGAGCCTGGAGCCCGAGAAGAGCCCCTCCTCGTCCGCGCACATCAGTATCTCGCCCAGGAAGGTGCCGATGGAGTAGGTGAACAGGTCCGGCCCGGCCCCCCCGGCTATCATGGGGTGGGCGCCGTCCCGTATGAGCCCCGCGAGGCGGCGGACGTCCCGGTAGGTCTGGAGCCCGGACCAGAAGAAGCGGGAGGGGTCGGCGGAAAGCCTCGCGCTTATGGCCGCGTTGGAGAGCGCCGAGTGCAGCGTCTCGGGGCGGGACTTCAGCCTGAACCTGGAGACCCTCCGCATGAGCCGCGTGTCGGTCCACGCCTCGGGGGAGCGGTTCATGTGGAAGGCTATGGGGAACAGGAGCACCGCCCTCCCCGTCCCCAGGCACAGCTCCGCGGCCCAGGGCAGGTATTTGGCCCAGTTCCGCTCGTTCAGGCCGTGGAGGAGCACCACCGCGCCGTCGGCCCGTTCAGTCCCCTCCGGGAGCATGAGCGAGTACCGGAAGGCGGCGTTCTCGGCTATCTCCGAGTCCCTGGCCAGCGCGACCCCGTCGTGGAGCTCCCTGTCCGCCGCGTCCTCCGGCCCGTCCCCCGCGGCGGGGGAGGGCTCCCCCGGGCTGGAGTTTTCCAGGAGATCCGCCGCGCGCGATCTGAAGGTGAAGTTCGCGACCCTGAGGCCAGCCTCGGGTATGGCCACGGAGTCCGGCTCCAGGGAGACGCGGGACTTCAGAAGGGCGTGGAGCTCATGGAAAAGCATTCTCTTTCCTCGGGGGGCGGCCGCGGCGGCGGCCTGGGGCGGTCGGACTGCCGCGGCGAGCGCGGCTGGCGGCTGGCGGACAGGGTAGCACGGGACGCCCCGGATGTCTCGCGGACCCGATCGTCGGAGGAGCCCGGAATCCGTGCCCTTCAGCCGCCCGGCGGCCCTCCGGACTTTCGGGATTTCCCTGAGCGGCTCCGGATTCCGGCCGGCCCGTACCGGTCTCCGTCCCGGATTCCGGCCCGCCTGTCCTTTCCGCCAGGGAGGTGACATACCCCGGGCTAAAGCCCAGGGGCTTCCCGT
>JAISEQ010000480.1 GCA_031264045.1 Deltaproteobacteria bacterium | reverse complement strand
TTAATTAAAGCAATAATGCTTTAAAATGAAGAAATTATTTCAAATACACACTCGGCTCAACGGCGATGGCCAGACCCGGCCCTGCCCTGCAGCCGGGTCGGGGCCTGCGGGGGAGTGCCGCCCCGTCCGGTCCCGTGCCGCTTCTTGACAGTGACCCCCGGAAGGGTCTATCTTGACGTCAGCTCCGGGGCCGTCCGTCGGAACTCCGTGCCGGTGCGCAGTCCGCCTTTCCGGATGCCTCGCTTTCCGGACACGTTGCGGGGAGCTCCCTTTCGTCCCTCGGCCTCCGGTACGCCGTATGGACGGAATCGCGACCGGGCCTGTCCGGGCCCTGACGGGAGGAATCTCACATGTCCGAGACCAGGGTGGCCATCGTGGGCGTTGTGGTGTCCGATACGGATTCCGTCGAGGGCCTCAACAGGATACTCCACGAGTATTCGCAGCACATAATCGGGCGCATGGGCATCCCCTACGGCGCCAGGAAGATTAACCTCATAAGCGTGGCGCTGGACGCCCCCCTGGACGTGATAGACGATCTCGCCGGGAAGATCGGGAAGCTCCCCGGGGTAAGTTCGCAGACTGCCTACTCCAACGTCGTGACCGTGATAGAGCAGGACTAGGGCGGCGCTCCTCCTGCGGGAAGGGCGCCTTTGCGGCCAGCCCACCGAGCCCGGCACCGCCTGCTGGCTCCTTCCCGAGCGTATGCCTACGGTGCCCCTTACCGTCCCGGCACGCTTCAGGCCACCTGCGCCTTCCCCAGCGCCCAGGGCATCCCCGACCCGTAGGCCCTCCTGTACCCGCCGGCTCGGGGCGCATGCCCCCCGGCCGCTCCCTGGCCTCCGTTTCCGCCCGGAACTTTCCTTCCTCCCCGCTTCCATCCCTCCCCAACCCGCCTTTTCCCGCGCCAGGTTCCGTTCCGGAGCATCCGAGGCACTTACGGCGGAGGGCCTGCCTCTTTTTAGTCCGCCGTCCTGTAGTCCGCCGTCCTGCACCGCCCGCATCCACCTCCCGGGCCGCACTGGCGGTTCCGTCCACGGCTCCTGCCCCTTCCGTGGTTCCTTGCCGCGCCTCCTGCCCCATCCGTGGCAGCGTCCGTCCCGCAGGCCCCTGCCGAAAGACACCGGCCGGAGCCGTCAATGGAGCTTCCCGACGGTAGGTCCGAGCCATAGGGTCAATGAACTTTCCCGCTCTGGCCGCCTTCCGCAGTCTTCCCGTCTCAGGTCGTCCTTTCTGGCCGGGTTTTCCCCCGTCGTCTGTGCCAAGGAGCGACAGGAACATGGTTTCGGCATGGCTTCAGACGTTCCTTTCCCCGCTGCGCGGCCCGTTGCGGACGGCCCTTGCCGCATCGGTCGCCGCCCTCGCCGTCGCGGTGAGCTCTCCGGCTGACGCCGCGAAGGGGCACGGCATCTTCTGGTCCCAAGCCTTCGGGGGAGGGACGCGGGAACATTTCGAAGACGCGGCCGCCTCGCCTGATGGCGGTGCCCTGCTGGTCGGCGCCTCCTCGGCCGCCCGGCCGGCCACAGGCGACCCCGATGCCTGGCTCGTTAAGATCGGCCGGGACGGCGAGCTCCGGTGGCAGGCCTTTCTGGGCGGTTCTGAGCGGGACGTTGCACGTGCCGCGGCGGCTCTTCCGGACGGAGGGTTTTTGGCCGGAGGGTTCACCGCGTCCGCGGACGGGGACTTCCCGAGGCACCGCGGCGGGCGGCTCCCCGTTCCCTGGGCCGCAAGGCTCGGGTCCGGCGGGGAAACCCTCTGGGCGGGGACGCTCCCGCTCGATCCTGACGGATGGGGAACGGTGCATGCCCTGGGACCCCACCCAGACGGCGGGTTCGTGGCCGTCGGCACTGGATACAGCTTCGACGTCGGGGAGGGGTGCTCCGGCCGGGGCATCCTCGTCTGGAGGTTCCCCACCGGCGGCAAACCCGAACTTTCGTGCCCGGGCGTGCGGCTGGAACCTGACGCGGACTACGGGGGGGCCGTACTGCCAGACGGGGGCGCGGCCCTGGCGTACTCCCGCGACGGCGCTCCAAGGGTCGCAAGGCTTTTCCCTTCCGGAGCGCTCGCCTGGGACAGGTATGCCGGTCCCGGCCCGGCCCTGGCGGTCGGACCCGGCCCCCGCTGGGGGGTGGCGGTCGCCGGGAGCTCGCCGGAAGGCATCCCGCGGATCGCCGCTGTTGGTTCCGACGGCTCTTATCTCTGGGAGACGATGGTACCCTGGGTCGTGAAGGGCGGCTTCGGATCGGTATCCCAGGCACCTTCCGGAGGCTTTTTCGCCGCGGGCACGGCCGAAGCCGACATGGGCGAGATGTCCGACCTCCTGGCCCTCCTCCTGGACGCGGACGGCCAGCTGGTCTGGTCAGCCACGGCGGGCGGTTCCGGACGCGACTCGGCGGCGGCCGCCCTGTCCCTAGCGGACGGGAGCTTCATCGCCGCCGGGGCGACCGAGTCCTGGGACAGGGATCTCGCGCCTCCCGCGAGGGATCGCCCCGATCCGCCCCGCGAGAGCCCCGACGGCTGGGCCGTGAAGTTCCGTCCGTGAGTTACCCTCCGGGTCCGATCCGGAGCACGGGGCATTCCGGCGGCCCGGCGGGCTTCGGGAGGGCGCGCGTCCCGGTCGCGGAGGCCGTTCCGCTTCATCTTCCGGCGGGTGGGCCGGAGCCCCGGCGGCCGTCTCCGGCGTCCCCGCATCGGAGCGCAAGCATGATGATCCGCTTCTCCCGTGCCTCGTCTCAAGCAGCTTTCGCGCGGGCATTCCTCCTGGCGTCCGCGATTTCTTCCGCCGAGGCCTTCATGATCGCCGTCCTGGCCGCCCCCCTGGCGGCGCAGGGCCACAGCCTGTGGTCGAAGCCCTTCTATTTCGGTTCGGACGGCACGGTCCTGGCGGCGTCATCCGCCACCGACGGGGGTGCCATCCTGTCGGGCTACGCCCAGCCCGAGCGTCCGGGCGGAGACGGTCGGGACGCCCTGATAGCCAAGATCGCCCCGGAAGGTTCCGTCCGGTGGCGGGCCCAACTTGGCGGTTCGGAAGAGGACACGGCCTATGCCGTGGCCCAGACCTCGGACGGGGGCTGCCTTGCGGGCGGGGCCACCCGGTCCGGGGACGGGGACTTCGGGACGGCGGCGAGCCGGGCGGACGCGCCCTGGGCCGCGAAGCTCGACGGCTCGGGCAACGTCCTGTGGTCGCGGATCCTGCCCGGAGCCGCTTCCCGCGCGGCTTGGGTCAGGGCCCCGAACCCTCGGAGGGAGAGGCGTTGGCAGTCGGCTTCGCGGCGGGCGGCATGTCCGGGAAAGGTTGCCCGGCAGGCCCGACCGTGACGATCTGGAGGATCCTCTGGGACGGCTGCGATGTTGCTTTGGAGTGTTCCGGCATCGAGGTTGCGGATGCGGATTTCGGCGGCGCGGCCGCCGTCCTTCCGGGGGGAGACGCGGTCGTGGCGCATGCGGCGGGCGACGTGACCCTCGTTTCGCGGATCATGCCCGCCGGCACGGCCGCCTGGACCAGGGACATGGGTCCGGGCGACGTGGCGGCTCTCTCCCCGGCCGCCGGGGGTGGCATCTACGGGGGCGGGCGGACGCCCCGGGGCCGGCCCAGGATTTTCGGGATGTAGCCCGACGGCTCGGTCGGCTGGGACAGGGCCGTGGGCGGAGTCCTCTGCTGGGTCATCTCGGGGATGGTCTCCCGCACGGGAGGGTTCTTCGCGGCCGGAGCCGCAGAGCTCTGCGAGGGCGCGGAGCTCTCCGGAGGCGCGCCACGGGGCGGCCGGGACATGCTGGCCGTGAAGGGCGATCCGGACGGCGCGACCATGTGGAGCGCGACTGCGGGCGGAAGCGGGACCGACGTTGCTTGGGCCGCCGCCCTCCGCGACGGGACCTTCATCGCGCCATGGGGGGGAACTCCTCGCGTGATGGCTTCCTGTCGAACAGAAGACGGAAAGCCCCTGCCCATGACGGCCGCGATCCGCGGGTCGTGAAGTTCAGCCCGTGAGGCTCCGCACGCAACGGCGGATCCCTGAACGCGGATCCGGGCAGGGAACGACGCGTAGGCCACCTGCCCGAGTTCCGGACGGCGCTGCTCGTTTCCGGCGTGCATGCCCGCCCCGGCATGCCCTTGGGGAAGCCGCGTTCTCCGGACGTCGGCTTTCGGCCGCTCGGTACAGGCCGGTTCGGGCCGGGTCAAGCCCGTTTTAAACGAGTCCGGGGGACTCTGAGGAGGAAGAGCCATGAAGCGCGTTTCCGCAGCGGTTTTTCCCGCGGCGCTCGTCTGGTCCGCCGCGCTTGCCTGTGTCCAGCCGGCACAGGGAGCGGTCGGTCGCGGGACCGAATGGTCGCGTGTCTATCCGGCGGCATTGGAAAGCGTCTTCCTGGCGGCAGCGGCGGTGCCGTACGGGGGAGCCGTCCTGGGCGGATTTCGCCAGGACGATACCGATGCCCACGGGTGGCCCGTCGTCGGCGATGCCTGGATAGTCAGGATCGGGGCGGACGGGGAAGTCGCCTGGGAAGCCCGCCTGGCAGGAAGGAAAGGCGATGCGGTAATGGCTCTTGCCGGGACGTCGGACGGAGGCTTCCTGGTCGGCGGGATAACCGGTTCCAGGGACGGCGACTTCGCTAGGGAAGGCGGGGAAAAACTTGCCCCCTGGGTCGCCGGCCTCGACGTCGACGGGAAAACCCGCTGGCTGAGGGTTCTTCCGGGATCGGGGGACAGTCACCCTTTCATGTATGCCCTGGGCGAGACGCCTGGCGGCGGGGTCGCAGCCCTGACGGTGGGCGATTTGCCCGGCCCGGGAAACGGCTGTTCCGGAAAGGGTGTTGTCTTCTGGAGGATATCGGCCAACGGGGCCGATGTGTCCCGTGCCTGCCCGGGCTTATCCTTTGAACCGAGTTTGGACTATTCGTGGGCGGTCATGCCGGACGGGGGAGCGGCAGCGGCGTACTCGGACGGCGGCAGGGCGCGCGTTGCGCTCATGTCGCCCGAAGGAAAGCTCGTATGGGACGTGGACACGGGCGGGGATTCAGCGAGCGCCGTCTGTCCTCTTCCCGGCGGCGGGCTCGCCGTCGGGGGGACCGGCCCCGGAGGCAGGCCGCGGCTTTTCGCGCTGGGGCCCGACGGCTCCCTGGTCTGGGAGTCCGATCTGGAGGACTCAGGGCAGGGCTGGATCAAAACGATAGCGGCGCTGCCGGACGGACTCTTCGCCGCTGGCGATACCCCGGGAGCTGTGGAAGGCACCTACAACATGATGGCCGTGAGGACTTTTCCGGACGGACGGGTCGCTTGGAGCGCCGAGGCGGGAGGCTCCGGACTGGAGGAGACGGCCGCCGCCACATGCCTGAAAGACGGCGGTTGCGTGGCCGTTTGGGCGACGCTTTCGCGCGACGGCGATCTCGCGGTGCCCGGCGGGGAGCCTGCTCCTGAAGGCGGAAATGGGAGGTACCAGGCCTGGGCGCTGAAATTCAAACCGTAGAGCCGACAGTGAACGCCGCCTCACCGCCTGCCCCCGCCGGCACTGCGGAAAGCTGGACCGCCCGCAGGCGGGGGAGAGTGCCTGGAGGGAATCGGCGGCTCCTGGCCGGAAGGTGCGGCGAAACTGCCGCGCGGGAGCCGGAGGCGAAAGGCTTGAGATCCTGGCGGTCAAGGGCGGTCGCCCGTCCCACGGACGGCAATTCCGGAGCGGGCATGATCGAAGGCATTGGGGACGGTACGGGCGACGGCATGAAGGAATGCCGGCGGCTGGAAAGGAAGCTGGCGGACGGGTCGTCCAGAGCGACTCCGCAGGCTGTTCCCGGTGCGGGGGGCGTTTTGCCCCGGCTTTGCTCTGGCTGAGAAGGACGGGTCACCGCCGGGGCCGCCACGTCGCAGGACTCTGGGAGGGCGGCATCCCAGATGTTAAGACCGGAGAGGGCCGGGGAGGGCGGCATACATTATGTAGAGACCGGAGAGGGCCGGGGAGGGCGGCATCCCAGATGTGAGGGGCCCCCCAAAGGTTGGAGGTACAATGGCAAAAATTGATTCAAAATAGAACCGCAACATGTTGAAGCTGGGTGCCCCTCACAATTCTTTTATCATCTGTAAGGCATAAAATGAACGGAGGCAGCATGGGACGAGTTATTTTTATCTTCTGTATTTCGGCATGCTCCGCGGCACTTGCTTTCTTTCCATCTTCCTCGTCCATGGCCGTCACCGGTCACGGTACGGAATGGATCAGAGGTTTCGGGTACGGAATGATCAATGGGTTCTATTCAGCATCGGCAACCCCTGACGGAGGCGCGGTCCTCGGAGGTATAGGCCATGACCCCGGAATACCCTTCAACGACGATTCCGGAAATATCGGCTGGATACTCAAGATCGGGTCCAACGGCACGAGCCAGTGGGAGCGCGAAATAGACTTGCCGGGGATGGAAATCGCCCTTGCTGTAGCTTCCGCACCGGACGGCGGCTACCTTGCGGGCGGTCTGAACTATCCTCCCGAATGGAGCCTGTTCGGCGAGAACGGTGAAGTTTCCCTGCCGGCCTGGGCGGCTCGACTTGACGGGGACGGGAAAATGAAGTGGGTCAGAATCATTTCCGGTCCCGAGGACGGCAGTTCCCTCTTGTTGGCCTTGGAGGAGAACGGCGGCGGAATCAAGGCGGTGGGGATATCTGCGTCTCCGAGCGCCGGCACGGGATGCTCCGGGGAGAAAGGGTTCGTCATATGGCGGATCTCTCCCGACGGCCGGGAGGTTAAAATGACCTGTCCGGGTGTGACAGTCACCTCCGACGATCTGTACGGGGCTGCCCTGTTGCCGGAAGGAAAAGTCGGTATAGCGTACTCTCTGGACGGAAAGGCCCGCGTGGCCCTCATTTCCGAGGACGATTCGCTGGAATGGAATTCTGAAGTCGGCATCGGGACATTCCGTTCGGTCGTTCCGGCGCCAGACGGCGGACTGATCGCCGCCGGAGAGAGCCTTGACGGTCGTCCCCGTATCGTCGCCGTGGATCCCGAAGGAGGCCTTGCCTGGGAAACGGACATGTCCGGGGTGGAGGACGGCGGGATCACGAGGATCGTTCAAGCCAGGGATGGTTACTTCGCCGCCGGTCTGGGCAGGCCTGCCGCAGATGGAGAAGACAGGTTCAGGCATGACATGCTGGCTGTCCGTACGGATCTGGCTGGGAGGATCTTATGGGCTGCCTCGGCCGGGGGAACGGATTATGAGGAGACGAACGCCGCGGCGTGCTTTTCAGACGGCGCCTGCGCGGCATTCGGGCATTCCGATTCGATTGACGGAGATCTCTCTGCCATAGCCGGTGCGCGAAAGGACGCTTCGGACGGTCTGCGTGAAGCCTGGGGCGTGAAGTTCCAGAAGTAATTTTTCCGCAACGGAAGCGGTCTTGAGCGGTGCTTCCCTTGGCTTTTTCCGTGCTGAATCTTTGGCGCTTAGAGAAACCCCTGCGGGGATGTGCCGAACGGGTGGTGTGCCGAAGGTTGCTTCTGCTCCAGCGGGCGGGCGCGACACATTCCGGCTCCGTGCTAGCTCCTGACCCTTTGAGGGTGGGCACATCCGTGCTGCGGGATTGGCTCAACGGAACGGGGCGCAGCTGGTGAAGACGGTCTTAAAATGTTCATAATGTGGAAGATGGGGCAAAGATGCCGGGGTTCCTGACCTCAGGTCGGGATGCCTCCGTGCGTGGAGGGCACGGCAGCAGTGGAGCATGGCGGATCACCCCGTGCGCCCCGCTCGGAAAAGCGGACCGGAAGCGCATGGCCCGTGTCCCTCTCTGCCCCGATCATCTGAACCGGCTTCCTTCCGGGCATTTAAGGCCGGTGAGAGACATTCGTGAAGTCATTTTCACCGGAACCGTCCGTTAGAGCGGGAAAGCGGCTGGCGGAGTTCCCGCCTGGCGTTTACGCGAAACGTGAATCTGTCTGTTGATATTGATGTATCATGGCGCATATGATCTGATTCATCAGATCCGCATGATCCATATGATATGATCCCCTTGATCCAATTTTAACAGGGCGGCTGGGGAACACCATCGTGAGCGTCCAATCCGAGTTCACCTGGAATCCAATGTACGTCCCGGACTTATTGGAGGACCTTCCTGAGATGACCATCCAAAACTCAAAACTCTCTATATAGAGAATAATTATAAAGTTATACTATTTTGATAATAATCACTTTAAAATGTTTATTAAATTCACAATATCAATTAGATGCCGACAATTGATCTAAGCTGTCTGAAACCTCCCTTTCGTGCTTCTTCCGGGGCGGCTTTCACCTCCGCTTGACAGTGCCCTACGGAAGGGCTATCTTAATAGTCAAAGCGGGAGGCCCGGCGGGCTTTCCGTGCGGTTCCGGCGTTGAAGAGCATTCTGAGACTGAAGACCCGCGAAGCCAGGCGACTGGGAGGAGCCCCGAGGCTTTCCCCCGCCTTCTCGCGCGTCATGCCCTTCGAACTGTCGGGTCTGGCGTTTTTTTTTGCCTTTTCCCCCCTTTCGGCCCGAACCGGCCCCTTTAGCGGCGCCGGAAACGCCCGGAACCCTGCGGACGCTCCTGCGTCCATCCCGGGAACCTCGTTCCGTCCGGGTCACGGGGCCTTCACGATTCCGGGAGAGGAGACCACGATGGGTTCAGAGACCAGGGTGGCGGTGCTGGGGGTGGTGGTGTCGGACCCCGGTTCGGTGGAGGACCTGAACCAGATCCTGCACCTGTACTCCCAGTACATAATAGGGCGCATGGGCATCCCCTACAGCGCCAAGAAGATCAACCTCATAAGCGTGGCGGTCGATGCCCCCTTAGACGTTATAAGCGCCCTGGCGGGCAAGATCGGGAAGCTCCCCGGGGTGAGCGCCAAGACAGCCTACTCCAACGTGGTGACCGCAATTGAGCACGACAAGACGCCTGACTGACGAGCTTGCAAGGGAGGGGACGCTCACAGCCCGGGGATTCGCGGACCTCATCCGCGGACGGACCCCCGAGTCTGCGGAGTACCTGTTCTCCTTGGCCTCCGAAGCTCGCGACCGCGTCTTCGGAAAGGGCGTGTTCATGAGGGGGCTCATCGAGTTCTCCAACCACTGCAGGAACGACTGCCTCTACTGCGGCATCCGCCGGTCGAACCGCCTGGTCGAGCGCTACAGGCTCACCCCGGAGGAGATCCTGGAGACCTGCTCCGCCGGCCATTCCCTCGGGTTCCGCACCTTCGTGCTCCAGAGCGGGGAGGACCCCGGTTTCGGCCCGGGGCTCGTGGCCGAGACCGTCTCCCGCATCAAGGCGAGCTTTCCGGACTCGGCCGTAACCCTGTCGCTCGGGGAGCACCCCCCGGAGACCTACGCCCTGTGGAGGGCCGCCGGGGCCGACCGCTACCTCCTGCGCCACGAGACCCGCAACCCGGAGCACTACGCGAGCCTCCACCCCCGGGACATGACCGTGGCCACCAGGGTGAAATGCCTCCGCACCCTGAAGGAGCTGGGCTACCAGGTTGGCTGCGGCTTCATGGTGGGGAGCCCGGGGCAGACCCCGGAGCTCCTGGCCGAGGATCTCCTCTTCATCCGCGAGCTCAGGCCCCACATGGTGGGCATCGGCCCCTTCATCCCCCACAGGGACACGCCCCTCGCTTCCGCCCCCCCGGGCAGCGTGGACGAGACGCTGTATCTTCTGGGTATCCTGAGGCTCATGGACCCGAGGCTCCTCATCCCCGCCACCACCGCCCTGGGAACCCTGGACGGGACCGGACGCGAGAAGGGGGTCGCCGCCGGGGCGAACGTCATCATGCCCATACTCACCCCAATGGGGGTCAGGGGCAAGTATCTCCTCTACGACAACAAGATCTGCACGGGCGACGCGTCCTCGGCCTGCCGGATGTGCGTCCAGCGCCGCATGGAGTCCATAGGCCGCGAGATAGACACGGCCCGAGGCGACCATCCCGATCTGCTCCGGGCGTCCCCCTGCGCCCCCCCGGCGTCCATGTCCACGGCCGGCGGAACCCCGGCGGCACCGGGAGCCGCCCCCGGCCCGTCCCCTCTGCCGTAAGGCCCTGCGGGAAACCCGCCTCCGGCGTCCGCCGGCCGCGGTCCCGGCCGCCCGTCCCGCCCTGGCCGGAGCCTCCGAACCCAATGCTGACGGGGAAGACCTCAGCGTCCCACCCGGAAGGAGCCCCAAATGTACGATCCCAAATCCCTTCATGCAGGCGAGTTCATCGATCACGACGAGGTGCTGGAGAGCCTCCGCTGGGCCGGGGAGACGGCCGGGGACAAGCAAGCCGTTCGGGCGATAATCGAGAAGGCGAGGCTCCGCAAGGGGCTCCCCCACCGGGAGGCCCTGGCGCTCCTGGACTGCGCCGACCCGGAGCTGACGGAAGAGATACTCGCGCTGGCGAAACAGATAAAGATGGACTACTACGGCAACCGCATCGTCATGTTCGCGCCGCTGTACCTGTCCAACCACTGCGTGAACGGCTGCCTGTACTGCCCGTACCACTCGAAAAACACGCGCATCGCCCGCAAGAAGCTTTCGATGGACGACATAGTCCGCGAGGTGACCGCTCTCCAGGACATGGGCCACAAGCGGCTGGCCCTGGAGGCGGGGGAGCACCCGAAGCTCAACCCCATCGAGTACATCCTGGAGTCCATAGCCACCATCTACTCGATCAGGCACAAGAACGGCTCCATCCGGCGGGTGAACGTGAACATAGCCGCCACTACGGCGGAGGACTACAGGAAGCTCAGGGACGCTGGCATCGGGACCTACATCCTCTTCCAGGAGACCTACGACCGGGGGGCCTACAGGGAGCTCCACCCCTACGGTCCCAAGAGCGACTACGACTGGCACACCGAGGCCATGGACCGGGCGCAGTTCGGGGGCATCGACGACGTGGGCCTGGGCGTCCTCTTCGGCCTGGAGGACTACCGCTACGAGTTCGCGGCCCTAATGATGCATGCCGAGCACCTGGAGGCGGTGCACGGCGTCGGTCCCCACACCATAAGCGTGCCGAGGGTGAGGGCCGCCGACGACATAGACCCCGGGACTTTCAGGGGCGGCATAACGGACGCGACCTTCGCGAAGATAGTCGCCTGCATCCGCATCGCCGTCCCCTACACCGGCATGATAGTCTCCACCCGCGAGTCCCGCGAATGCCGCGAGAAGGTCCTGGAGCTCGGCGTCTCCCAAATCTCCGGGGGTTCGCGCACGAGCGTCGGCGGCTACTACGAGGAGGAGACCGAGAACTCCACCCAGTTCGAGGTGAACGACAACAGGAGCCTGGACGAGGTCATAGGCTGGCTCATGGAGCGGGGGCACATCCCCAGCTTCTGCACCGCCTGCTACCGGGAGGGCCGCACGGGCGACCGCTTCATGGCGCTGTGCAAGAGCGGCAAGATACTTAACTGCTGCCACCCCAACGCCCTCATGACGCTGAAGGAGTACCTGATGGACTACGCCACCCCAAGGACCCTCGAGATGGGGAACGCGCTCATAGACTCCGAGATAGGCGTCGTCCCCAACGCCAAGCTCCGGGCCCTCGTCTCTCGGAAGCTTCAGGAGATTGAGCAGGGCGCGAGGGACTTCAGGATCTGACGCGGGACGCCTGCGCCCGGCGGCCCCGCCCCTTCCGGGGCCGCTCCTCCGGGCATCGTCCCTTCCGCGGCACCGGCCCTGCGGAAGGTCGCACTTCCGAGGGGCCGGCCCTCCGGACCAGCCGCCCTTTCGTGGTGCTGACCCTTCTGGCGGCAGCCCTTTCGAGGGGACTGCCCTCCGGACGGCAGTCAGGCCGGGTCCCGTCCTCCCAGCTTTTTTTCCCGCGCGGACATCCCGCACGGGCCCCGGCTTCAATGACCCCACGCTTTCTTCCGGGCAGCCTCCCGCCTGTTCGGGGAGGCGGCCTTGAGCTTTATAAGGCCTGAATGCCGTCCGGTCCTGCAATGCACGGAAGGCGTGGGCGCGGCGGCAACGACGGCACGCAGCTCCGGATTGCCGGAGGCGGAGGGGAGCTAAGGGGCGCCCCCTTCAGGCCGTTCCTTTCGTTCTTCCGGATTCCCCCCAAGCCCGGTGCCCCCGCAGGGGAAGCCTTGTCCGAAGGGCGGGTTTCAGGTAGACTGCACGAAATCGCCACAGACGGCCCGTGTCCCGCATAGGCTTCCGCTCCTGCCGTTACGGTAACGGCCCTCTCCCGCGCCCGGGTTCCCCGTCCTCCTTCCGTCCCCCCCCCCCCGCCCGGAGAACGCGACGCCAATCTCCTCTCCGCCTCCGCCCCTGACCTCCCCGGCGGGAGAGCGCGACGCCAATCTCCTTTCCGCCCCCCGCCCTGTCCTTCCGCGGCCTGACGCCTTCCGGCCAGGGCTCCCGCCTGCCGCGGCTTCGCCGGGAAATCAGATGAGACTTTTTACGACCTGCCACGCCGCCCTTCTCATGCCGCTGGCAGCTCTCCTGCTGGCCCTCGCTCCCGCCTGTCGGCCCTCGGAGCCAGACGGGGACGGTCGGGGAGGCGGCAGCACGGACGAGGCCGTCCACCCGATACTCTGGTCGCGGGACTTCGGACCCGAGCCCGGAGGGGGCTTCGTCTCCGCCTCCCCGCTCCTGGAGGGGGCGGTGGTCCTGGCGGGCTTCGCCGTGCCGTCGGCAGGGAACGGTTCCGGAACGGACGCGTGGCTGGTCAGGGTCGACCACGACGGATCCGTGAGGTGGCAGGCCTTCCTCGGAGGCTCGGGCGAGGACAGGGCCATGTCCGTGGCCCCCGCCGGAGGCGGGGGCGAGGGCTGGCTGGCCGCCGGCTGGACCCTGTCTCCGGACGGCGACTTCCCGGCTTCCGGCGGCGGAACCCCCGGCGCCTGGGCGGCCGGTCTGGACGGCTCGGGGAAGCTTCTCTGGTCCAGGGTCTTGCCGGGACGGGGGTCCGGGGGCGGCAGGGCGCTGGCCGTTGGGGGAGAGCCCGACGGGAGCGTCACAGTTGTCGGCTTCGCGGGCGATCCCGCCGTTCCCGCCGGCCCGGGATGCTCCGGACCGGGCCCCGTCCTCTGGAAGCTCTCCTCCGACGGGAACGGGGCCCGGGCGATCTGCCCCGCCCTGGACACCGGCGATTCGCCGCACGGCTGGGCCGCGGTGGCCCCCGGCGGGGGAGCGGTCTTCGTCTACGGCGACCGGGGTGAGATCCGCGTCGCGGACGTCGGTCCTGAGGGGGAGATCCTGTGGGACTCGTCGGCCGGGCCGGGCACGGCGAGCGCCGGGGCCGTCGGGGTCGCGAAAGGAGGCTCGGTGGCCGTGGGGGGATCGGATCCGGAAGGCAACCCCCTGATGGCCGGCCTGGACACCGCCGGTCGCCTTCTCTGGCGGACCTCCGTCCGGGGCTTCGGACCCGGATCCGTGAGCTCCGTCGCGCGGGGCAGGGGCTGGTGGTTCGGCATCGGCAGAACGGAGGGCGACCGCCCGGGAGTCCTGTGCGTCCTGACTGACAATTACGGCCTGATCCTCTGGTCCGCCGTCCTGTCCGGGACGGAAGGGGCGGGCGGCCAGGCGGCCGCCGCGCTGGTGGAAGGGATAATTGTGGCCTCGGGCGGAATGCCCCGGGACGGCATCTTTCCCGGGAGCGCCCCGGCGGACCCCTTCTCCGGGGCCGCAGGCCCCAGGGTCGTGAAGCTCTCGTCGTAGACTGTCGCTGCGACCGTTCCCGTGCCGAGTTCCTCCGCGCCTTCCTCCCGAAGTCGGGCGGCCTTCGGAGCTTCCCCCTGCCAGGGCCGATGGCGGGGCGCGCCTAAGCGCCGCGGGCCCCTTCCGCGCGAACGGCCCGGGCTCTCCCGTGTGTGCGCGTGTCCCGCCGCTTCCGGGCCGCAAGCCGCCCCCCTGTCGGCCTGTGATACGCAGTCGGCCGATTGGCATAAGGCCTGAGGACGGGAACCGGCTTCCTGGCGCGGAGGCCGGAATTTCCAGCTGCAGGATCCCGGCGCATGGCCGCTTTCCCTCAGACGGGAACCGCGCGGTCCTGGCCGAATTCATGCCGGTCCCGTTTCCAGCCTCCGGGAGGGGGCGGACGCGTCCCTTCGCCACTCCTGTTTTCGGGGCTTCCCGGCGGAGCCTCTGACGGTTTTCCTGACGGCGAAGGAGGCACGGAGCGGGAGTTTCCGGTCGCGGTCCGGAACCGTTCGTTTCTCCGGTGGCCGGACGGGATGCAGTTCACCGGCGTCTCCCTCTGGCTCCGCAGTCCCGGCATTCCGGTATTTCGAAATTTGACAGGGCCCTAATTAGGTGATAAACAGTCCGGGCACCCAGCCCCTTGTTAGCTGAAGCCTGCGGGCCGCGCCCGGGGCCAGGGAATACGGAAGGATTTCATGACCGGAGGCGCCCGGACGGATCTTCGAATGCGGCGTCCGGAAGGTTCTGGAACGCTGCCGGACCCGCCTACGGACGCGCCGGAGCCTGCAGCCGCCCCGCCGGTCCTCGGGCATCCCTCTCCCTTCACCTCCCCTGGCGATGAACGGCTGCAGCGGGGAAGAAAAGGTAAACTGACCATGCCGGCTTTCACATTCGGGGAACTGTTCTGCGGTCCGGGAGGCCTGGCCCAAGGGGCGCTCGAGGCCGCGATTGACGACTCCAGTTACCGGATAGTCCACGTCTGGGCCACCGACATCGATTGGCACGCGTGCGAGACCTACAGGGACAACATCTTCCGGGGACGCGGGGACGGGAGGATTCTCTGCGGCGATGTGCGACATCTCGACATGGGAACGCTCCCTCCGGTGGACGCCCTGGCCTTCGGGTTCCCGTGCAACGACTTCAGCATCGTGGGGGAGAAGAGGGGAGTTGATGGTGACTACGGGCCCCTGTACAAGTACGGGATAAAGGCGATAAGGCATTTCAGGCCCAAGTTTTTCATCGCCGAGAACGTGTCCGGGCTCAAGAACGCGAACGAAGGAAAGGCGCTCAGGACCATTCTGGGAGAAATGGCAGGTTCCGGCTACAGGCTCACCTCCCATCTGTACCGCTTCGAGGAATACGGGGTGCCGCAGACGAGGCACAGGGTCATCATCGTGGGGGTGAGGGACGACCAGGATGCAGAGTTCCGCGTCCCGTCCCCCGAGCTCCGCAGGCGCGAGGACAACTCCTGCCGCTGGGCTATCGAGACCCCTCCGGTCCGGGGCCTTGCCAACAACGAGCTCACCCGGCAGTCGAAGGCCGTGGTGGAGAGGCTCAGGCACATACTGCCCGGACAGAACGCGTTCACGGCCAGCCTGCCCGACAAGTTGAGGCTGAACGTGAAGTCCGTCACGATGAGCCAGATCTACCGCCGCCTCGAGCCTGACAAGCCCGCCTACACCGTCACGGGAAGCGGGGGAGGGGGAACGCACGTCTACCACTGGTCGGAGCCGCGCGCGCTCACCAACCGCGAGAGGGCCAGGCTCCAGACCTTTCCGGACGATTTCGTCTTCAGCGGGACCAAGGAGAGCGTCCGGAGGCAGATAGGCATGGCCGTGCCTGTCGAAGGGGCCAGGATAATATTCGAGGCGGTGCTGAACTCCTTTGCCCTGAAACCCTACCCCTCCGTCAGGCCCAACATCAACCCGGATTTGACGTGAACCGACATCGGCCCGGCCGCGAAGGCTCCCCTCCGGTCCCGTGACTGGTGTCCCTCCGCCGGGACCCGGAATCCCCGGTATCCGGAGACGCTCCGCAGGCCCCTCAGGGCCGCGGCAGGTCCCAAATCCGCCTGGGTGTTCAACTCGTCCGCCGCTGTTGGCCATCCGCCTCATGTCGTCAACGGGCTTCAGCGCATCCCAGCCGATGTGTTTCGCCGTTGAAATCCGATGAACAGCTCGGTAGGCCATTTTCCCGGTTTCTCCTGTCCCTGTGGCAAAGCCGGTATCGCCTTTCAGCATGTTTGCGGGTCAAAGATATAAAATCTTCTAAAGTGACCGGTCATGACGGATTTCACAGAATGGTATGACGGATACAGCTGGAACGGCGATAATTGTGTCATTAACTATCTATCGTTAAAAATTTACTTGTCGGTAAAATTTTCGATAATTTTTAGATTAGTTCTGGATGGTCGAATTTCCTGACAAAAATGCATATTAAAGACGATTTTTTCACTAAAATTATCAAAGCCAATGAGAAATTCAGCGGAAGTGTGGATATCCAGGACTCTGGTAATGTCGATCTTTTAGCTTTGATGCTTCATGCATGTTACCTCACATTACGCAGACTAAAGTAATCCGATCAAAATTCTAAACTTAACGTTACTGGACTAAACAGAGAAGTCGCTATAACAATTATGAAAAATTACATCGGTTCACACATAATATCTTTGATGTAATCTAAAATGATATTTTCAATTCAGTCATAGCCAATGAATTCTGTATCGATTTATGTCAATATAAATTTTATCGTGCCGAGGAGTTTATGCAAGGTTTCCTTAGCGTAATCCCTTACTCATTGCATGAACCTATGGAATACTTCTATCACGTCATCCTGCTGTCTATTTTCAAAATGTCCGATTTCGATGTTGAGCCTCAATTTAATGCATCTTGAGGCATTATTGATTTGTTGGTAACTGCCCCGGACAACTCTGTTATGGTGACGGAAATCAGGCTCTACGCGAAATCAGAGGATGACAGTTCCGATGACCGTATCTGCATCCGCAGTATCCGGCAATCACGTCAGGAAGCTTGAGTCCAGCATCAAGATAGATTTCAGATAAATATTGGAAAAAGGTTATCTCAGGCCTTTCATCAGCAACGCCAAACCTGTCCATGCCTTGGCCGCTGCCGTATGCGGCAGGAACCGGGAGAGGATCAGAAGTTATCCGACCGACGTGCTCCTGGCCAGGGCTGAAAAATTCCTGTGCGCCGTGTCACCCTAATCTGCGGATGAAGTTCCGGCGGATAACATGCCTGTCGCCTTTGTAAGCCCTCCGGAAACGTCCTCGGGAGACGCGCAAGAACTCAGCCGAAAGAAATGTGGGCGACGAAACACTTCCGAAACCGTTCATGCACCACGTCTGGTCAGGGGAACCATATTGAAGCCGAAGGTGTACCGGTCCACCAGCACATGGCTTGTGAATTTGTTGCCGTACCCGCGCTGAAACGGCATTGTTCGCCGACCTAAAACTGAATATTAGCAAATATAAGCATAAGTAAAATATATATATGTCTATATATAAATATATATAATTATATTTATTCATTGAATCATATATATATCTTTAATCATGCATAGTGAAAATTATAAGATCTGTTGTCCCGCCCCCGACTTCTTTGCTGCTGAAAATGAAGAGGCTTCTCCGCCGCCCCCTCCGCATCGACCATCGACTCCGCCTCCTCCGGGCAAGGCTCAATTTCGAGGAATATCCGGTCCTTTTCCGGCCACTCCTGAGCCGCAGAAGGCCGTCGCCGGAAGAAAACTGCCCGCTCCGGAACGCCCTCGCCGGCCGGTCACGGTGCCCCATTCCCTTTTTTAGTGGCGTTCCGTGTCCGGCGCCACTAAGATGGTCAGCTCCGGCGGCCTTCTTAAAGGCAATTATCGTCATTTTGTTTGACTCTTTGGCGATTTTCTACTAACATTGTTAAGTTTTTCCGGAAGGGCTGACCCGCGCCTTGCCCGATTTGTGCCCGGGAAGCCATGCCGCGCGCCCCCGCGCCCCACCCATCATCATAAGGAGAAGGGCCAGTAACGCGATGTCCCTCAGTCTTCTCATCTTAGCCGCGGGCCAGTCGACCGCCGGACAGTCGGTCGAGGCCATAACCGGCAAGGGCGTCGAGAGCAACATCGTCGCCATGGTCCTGAACGCCGGCCCGGTCGTGAAGCTGGTCATGGCCCTCCTCCTGATGGCCTCGCTCGTCAGCTGGGCCATAATCCTGTTCAAGCTGTTCCAGCTCTCGAGGGCCAGGAGCCACTCGGCGAGCTTCCTGAACAGCTTCTGGAAGTCGCGCTCCCTCGCGAACCTGTTCGCCGAGATACCCGACTACTCCGGCTCCCCCATCGCCCAGATCTTCCGGGTGGGCTACCAGGAGCTGGGGAGGGTCCACAAGGCCCGCCTGGACACCCGCACGGCCATGGGGAACGTGGAGAGGGCCCTCCGGCGTGCAGCCTCCGCAGAGAGCTCGAGGCTCTACAAGAGCCTCTCGTTTCTGGCCACCTGCGGAAACGCCACACCCTTCGTGGGACTCTTCGGCACCGTCTGGGGCATCATGGGGTCTTTCCACGAGATAGGCATACGCGGCTCGGCCAACCTCGCCGCGGTAGCCCCAGGCATCTCAGAGGCACTGGTCGCGACGGCCGCGGGCCTCGCCTGCGCCATACCCGCCGTCATCTTCTTCACCCACTTCAACTCCCGGATAAGGATCCTGGAGACCGACATGGGCAACTTCATGGCGGACTTCGTGAACATCCTCG
>JAISEQ010000459.1 GCA_031264045.1 Deltaproteobacteria bacterium | reverse complement strand
AGCTTAATGCCGTACTCGGCCAGGAACGGCGCCGTCTTTTCCTGGATGTGCGCGGAGAGCTCGTCCAGGTAGGCGCTCATCTCCAATACGCTTATCCCCTTTTTCACCACGTACTGGGCCAGCGTGTCCTTGGTCTTGGTGAGGAAGAGCCCGCGGAAGACCCTGGTCAGGGTCTCCTGGTCGAACTGTCTGGTGGTGCCCACGAGCTTCACCAGGAACTTCGCGGAGTTCTCCACCTGGATCCCGAACTGGCCGAAGGATCTGACCGGCACCATGATCCCGAACTTGGGGTCCTGGACCTGGATTGGCGAGGGCGTTCCCCACTTGATGTCCAGGGAGTGCGTCTTGTTCACGAACCAGACCTCGGCCGCGAAGGGCGACCGGCCTCCGAAGGGGATGCGGACCAGCGCGGTCAGAAGCGGTATGTTGTCCGTGTCCAGGGTATGGCGGCCGGGGCCGAAGACGTCAAGCGCCCTCCCGCCCTTGAAGAACACGGCCTCCTGTGACTCGTTTACGATGAGCTGGGTCCAGGTGCTCAGCTCCTCGCCAGGGAACTTCCAGGCGAAGACGCTGTTGGGGCCGCTGTATTTCACGAGATCTATAATGGCCATGGATCTCCTCCGCGGATCCCTGCAGGGGAAGCCGGCAGAATCTGCTCCGGCCTGATGCCGGGAATCTGAGGGGCCCCGCTTCCCGCAGGACTCCGGATCCCCTCCGGTGCGCGGGGCCCTTCGGGGCTTGGGTCATGGGGAGCGCGGGCGCCTTGGGGGTCACGGATCTGATAGCAGATCGGTTGCTGCAAGTCAAGGAGCGGCTTTCCTGCAGGCCGTGCCCCGTGCGGGCGCGCGGCGCGCGGGGCGGGGAGAGGTGTGTGCGGGCGGATGAGGCCCCAAGGAGGGGGAAGCTCCTTCCGGCCACTCCGCCGACCCGGTCCCGGGACCTGTCGGCGCGATGCAGAACTATAACTTATAACTTATATATATTTTTAACATATAAAAATATCGAAAAGAAGTCTTGTATAAGCAATATAAACATTAAAGATAAACTTTAATTGTCTTATAGAGCTCTAATAGATTTGTAATAGCCATGGGAAAGGATTACAATTCCTAAATGACGTGCCGCCTGGAGGCCCGCCGTCCCGCCGGAAGCGCGAGCCCTTATCCGGCGCCGTTTCCCCCGGCCGTTCCCGCCCGGCCCCTCCGCCCACGCCGCCGCGTCCGGGCGCTGAAAGGTCCTGACCCGCACATGGAAACCCTGCTCGTCTGCTGCGAGACCATCCGGGACGAGGTCATCCAGGCCATGGCCAGGCTGGGGCTGGGCTACTCCGTGCGTTTCCTGGAGGGGGGGCTCCACCAGAGCCCGGAGCGCCTCTTCGGGCGGCTCCGGGGGGTGCTCTCCGAGGCGGACGGGGTCTGCGGGAGGCTCCTTCTCGCGCTGGGCTGGTGCGGGGGGGGGCTTGAGGGGCTGACCACCGGGGCCTACGAAACCGTTGTGCCGCTGACTGATGACTGCCTGACCTTCCTCATGGGATCCAGGGCGGCGAGGCTCGAGGCATCGAGGCCTGCCACATACTTCCTCACGCGGGGCTGGCTCCGCCACGAGAACAGCGCCGTCAGGGAGCACGAGCGCATCAGGACCCTCTTCAGCACGGAGACTGCGGCGCTGATAAGCCGCACGATTTTCGCCGGCTACCAGAGGCTGGGCTTTCTGGACACCGGGGCCTACAGCCTGGAGGAGGCCGAGGCCGACGTCGGCCGAATGGCCGAAGAGCTGGAACTGGACATCGCGAGGCTTAAGACGGATCCTTCATGGCTGGAGGAGCTTCTGACCGGCCCGCACGACGACCCCTCCCGTTTCCTGAGGCTGCCGCCGGGGAGCAGGCTGTCGCTCGCCAGATGGAGGCTCATATTCTCGAGACGGGGGGGCATCGAGCCCGAGGGGAAGTGAACCGGTCGGAGGCTGTTCTCGAGACGGGAGGGCGTGAGGCGGACAGGCAGGCCCGGAAGAAGAGAAGGCGGCCCCCATGTGCGCGGTGCCGGGGGCCGCCAGCCGTAACGGAAAGACTGTGCTCCCCGGCCCTGGTGATTGTGGGGGCGGGGGGACGGAATGAGGGATGGACCGTACGGGGGAGGGACCGGACAGCATGCGGATCCGGCAGGGGCCGGGCAGGGAGCTGCCCGGCGCTCACGTTCCGGGGGCCGTTCGGGCCGGGGGGAGCGGAAGGCCTTTAGGACCCGGCGGGCGGGCCGGGATTTCCGGGCGCTTCGCGGGCATTCCGCCAAAGGGGCTTCCTGGTCAGGGCCGGGGAAGCCTGCGGCCAAAAGCCCGGGGCGCCCGGAGCCTCCCCGCTGGCTTCAGCCCTTCTTGACGTTGATGCCGTCCTTGTTTTTGAGGTTCTTGAGCTTTGCCTCGCGCTCCGCTATCTCCTCCTCGGTGTCCGGGTCGTAGGCGTTGGGGCCTATGATCTCCTTGTAGAGGCGCTCGTTGTCCTCGAGGTTGTAGCCCAGCCCCATGATTATCTTCCTGGCGGTCTCGGGGCGGCACCTCTGGCCGTTCTCGATCTTCAGGATGGTGAGCGGCGAGATCTCGGCCTTACGGGCCAGTTCTGCCCTGCTCATCAGGCGCTGCTCGCGGATCTCCGCCAGTCTGCTGAGTTTCAAAGTCGTCATTGGGGGTTCAGCCTTTCGTGGGGTTTAGTGGCGCCCGCTTTGGCGGGCGGATCCGGTCCGCCGGGGCGGGAATCGCGCCCGGGGGGTCACTCGTCGTTCATGTAATCCCTCAGCTTGGTGGAGGGCTTGAAGGTGACGACCTTCCTTGGTCCGAGCTCGATGGGAGTGTTGGTCTGGGGGTTCCTTCCCTTGCGGGGCTGCTTCTCTACCACCATGAACTTCCCGAATCCGCTTATGAGTACGTCCTGCCCGGCCTGAAGGCACTCCTTCATCTCGATCAGGACCCTGTCCAGGATGTCGGCACACAGGGGCAGGGGCTTGTCGGTGGCTTCGGCCAGCCGCCTTATGAGTTTTTCCTTCGTAAGAGTCATAATTCTTGCGCGAGGAAACCCCTCTTGTAGATCACATATCCCTTCAATGGTTTCTCCCAAAAGCTCAAAAAGGTTAGAAATTGTCCCGGAGGACATTTGCGGGCAGTGATCCGGCCAATCGACCGGACCGTTCCCGCTTCCTCTCGACAAGGCTATCCGGGCTTTTAACGGTGACTCACTGGGATTTACCCTCATCTTCCCTGTTTAAAGGACACCGACAGGGCTCCAGACTGAGGCGGCATCTGGAGGTGTCGTACCAGGACAACGCAGCCCGTGATTGCTCAAGGCCGAAGCCTTGAGCTTGGGGCTGAGTCTGGTCAACTGGGCCGAAGCCCCTCCGCCTTGCCGGGCAAAAGCCCGACCGGCTTGCCGACGGGTAGTTTACTTTGAGGTTGGCTTTTCCCTGACCCGGCGGGGGGCAGGGCCACTGGCCCTGGATCTGTGCTGATTGTCTGGACGGTCTGCCGGGTGCCGCTGCCACCTTTTAAGTAAGGATTAGTCGCAAGACATTATTACCACACGTATTTGGATATTGTCAACTCTTAATGCCGATCTTAGATGTCACATGGGCTATTGGCAGTATCCTTGTGCTTATATATTATATTTTAAATATATCAAAAGGCTCTAGCTGACATTTAATTAATATCTATATATGCTAGTTTAAGAAATATTGAGCTAATTAAGATTCTATAAGAAATAATGAGGTTTAAAAAGAATTATTAAAGATAAATAGGAAAGAAAGAAAATTAAAGTATCAATCAATCGGACTAATATTGCTATAGATAATTTAAATTAGCGAATATTGACCTCCTGGGGGGGAGCCGGACATCGGCTCCAGAGGTTCCGCTCCGGCCGGGATTCAGAGGCCCAGAGCAAGGAGAAAACTGTCGGGGAATCGACCGGCATGGCCGCAGGTTCGCAGGGCGGCGTTCCGGACGGGATCAGTCGGATCCGTATCGGTCTGAAGGTGGTCCAGGCCATGTCGGCCAGGGGTGCGGATGGCCGTCAGGCCGCAGGGGTTGCCCGGAAGTGCGGGGGCAACGGAAGGCAAAATAACACTTTTTATGATATGAAGCTAGCATAATCTCTCCCAAAACACAACATTTCTCTTATTATCCACTATCTTTCCAACATCTAGGATGCCCGGACTGCCGACAATACAAGAACGGACTGAATTTTGAGCGGACGGGAGCCGGGTTACGGATCAAGAAGAGCCCTCCGCGAGACCGGAAAAGGGCTCAGCCGGAGGGATCCTGCGGGGGGCCCGTGGCGTTGGACGAGGCGGGGCAATTCGGTCTGCCGGGCGGGGGGGACGGCATCCGTCGGGAAAAGCGGGGCGGAACCCGGACGGAAGCTCCGGAAAAGGGCGGCCGGTCCTGGCTGGGGCATCTTGAAGGCGGGGAACGGGACGGAGGGCCGGAAAGCGGTTCCGGGGCGGGTCGTGGGCGGGGGTTTGTGCGGAGGGTCCGAATCGGTTCCGGGGAAGGTCGTAGGAGGAGATTGTTGGGGAGGGTCCGAAAGCGGTTCCTTGGAAGGTCGGAGGAGAGGTTTGCCGCGGGGGGGCCGAAAGCGGTTCCAGGGAGGTCGGATGCGGGGATT
>JAISEQ010000421.1 GCA_031264045.1 Deltaproteobacteria bacterium | reverse complement strand
GCGAGGGCGGCTGGCCGGGGCGGAAGAGCAGTGCCGGGCGCTGCTCTTCCCGACCGGGAGGAGGCGGGGATCGGGCCGTGCGGCGGCCCCGGTCCGGGGGAGCCTTCCCGCAGGGACCCCCTGAGTCAGGGCCGGCCCCTCGCCTCCTCGGCTGCCAGGGCACTCTCGGCCTCGGCTATGTCCTCCGGGACGTCCACCTCGGGGGATGCGCCCCGGGCCAGCACCACCTTGATCTGGTAGCCGTTTTCCAGGATCCGCAGCTGCTCCAGGCTCTCGGTCTTCTCCAGTGGCAGGCGAGGGAGGGAAGGGAAGCGGTAGAGGAACCATCCCTTGTAGGCGTACAGGCCTATGTGGCGGTGCCAGGGAACAGGATCCCCACGGGGGAACGGCACGGTGGACCGAGAGAAGTACAAGGCCCGCATGGCCCCGGAGAACACGACCTTGACGTGGTTCGGGTCCCCCGCGCCCCCTGGATCCTCCGAGGGGATGGCTATGGTCGAAGCCACGCAGAGGTCGTCCTTCATGAGCGCCCTGTACAGGAGCCTCGGGTGCTCCGGGTCCAGAACGGGCTGGTCCCCCTGGATGTTCAGGACAATGTCGGAGTCGGTGACCCCGAGGGTCCTCGCGGCCTCGGCTATCCGGTCTGTGCCGGAGGGGTGGTCGGCCTTGGTCATGACCGCCGCCCCCCCGAAGGAGCCCACCAGGCGGTAGATCTCCTCGGAGTCCGTGGCCACCCAGACCCCCCGGAGCCCCTCGGTCATGCTGGCCCTCTCCCAGACGCGGCGGATCATGGGCTTGCCGGCTATGTCGGCCAGGGGCTTCCTGGGGAAGCGCGTGGAGCGGAGCCGGGCGGGGATTATCGCGTAGACGTCTGGCATGCTCCGGATGTCACCCTTCCTCCCCGGAGTCCGCCGGGCCCCTGTCCCGGGCTCCGGCCGGGTCCTCCGCCGGGAGCTCCCGCTTCTCCGCGGGGAGGCCGACGGCGCCCTCCCCGGCCGCGGGCTCCGCCTCCGCGGCCGTCGCCGCCCCGGCCTCCCCGGCCCAGCGCCAGACGGGCGACCAGCCGGCGTTCACGCTCTGGCCCAGGGCGATCATCATTTCCGCGTCCGGGGGCAGGTACAGATCCACCCGGCTCCCGAAACGGATCATGCCGAAGCGCTGGCCCCGGCCGGCCTCGTCCCCGGCCTTCACCCAGCTCACTATCCTCCTGGCGATGAGCCCGGCAATCTGCACCATCTCGAAGGATTTGCCGTCCGGGGTCCTGATGACCAGGACATTTCTCTCGTTCTTCTCGCTCGCCTTGTCCAGGGACGCGTTGACGAGCGCCCCGGGCCGGTAGTCCTGGATCTCCACGGTCCCGGCGAGCGGCATGCGGTTCACGTGAACCGAGAAGACGTTCATGAAGATGCTCACCTTGATGGCGGGCTTCCCGGACACCGGGCTCACGGCCTTCCGTTCGAGGCGTATCACCCTCCCGTCGGCGGGGGCCAGCCCGAAGTTCCCGGGCGGGGTCTCGCGGACGGGGTCCCTGAAGAACCACAGGGTGAAGCAGAGGAGCGCGAGGAAGGCGTTGCGGGCCCAGTGGATCTCCAGGACCCAGAATATTATGGTCAGCGCCGTGCCTGCGAAAATGAACGGGAGCCCGGGCCTCGCCACGAAGAGGGTGTTGTGGATGTTGAATTCCGGGAGCTTTATCTTCAGGTAGTCGTCGAGCAATGGCTGTCCCTTTTAGTCGTCGGGCAATGGCTGTCCCTTGGGGTGCCTCCGCCCGAGAGGCGGGGCAGGGAAGGGCCGGCGGCGGCAGCCGGGGGCCCGTGGGCCGGTCGGTCTTAACCGCGATTCTACCACGCCCGCCCTCCCCGCGAAAGCCGCCCCGCCGGAAACCGGGCGGATGCGGCGGACGGACCGGAATCCGGACCGGAGCGGGGCCCGGCGGAGGAAGCTGAAGCGGATCCGGAGCGCGGCGGGGCCCGGAAGCGGAAACCGTGCCCTAAGGTGGAAACCGCGTTCACGCCGCGCGGGCGGTCCGGGGCATCTCGGTGCGCCCTGCCCGGATCGCGGGGGGCCCGCGCGGCGCGGGCGGTCCTGGAGGGCGCGAGAGCCCGTCCCTTCTTGACAGTGCGGCGGAGGGGTTATATATTCTCAAAAATCTCGATCGCTACGCCAATCCCCGTCCGCCCGCGCGGCCGGTTCCGGGTCGCCCCGGAGCGCTCCCCGCAGGCCCCCGGTTCCCGCTGCCGACCGTGCCCCGCGCGGAAGGCTTCCTCCCGCAGGTTCGCGGAAAGGATTCAGGATGAAACTTCCCGGCTCCCGGACCATCAGCCCGACGGCCAGGGGGGCGGCCGCCGCCCTCCTCCTCATGCTTCTGGCATCCGCCGTCCTGCCCGGCACCGCGTCGGCCGCGCCCATGGGAGACGGGGACGTCGTGGAGGCGGCCTTCTCCACCCTTGAGGACCACACGTCACTGGCCGTGTCCCCCGGCCTGATTCTCCTGGCCAGGGGGGGCTACGCCTACGTTATGGCCGATCGGGGAGCGGAGCTGATGTGGCACCAGGACCCGACCTTCCTCTTAGTCCTGGCCTCCGTCCTGGCGGTGTTCCTCCTGAAGGATCTGATACCTGTGGAGCCGCTCCAGAAATTCCTCGCGGCCATCGAGGAGGGGAGCATGGTGGTCATCGGCCTGATAGCCTACGCGGCCGCCATCCCCGGCCTCGCGAACTTCGTCGGGCCGACCGCCGAGAAGGCCGCCGCCCTCATCGGCCCCTACATATTCTCGGCCCCCGCCTACGCCCAGACGGGAGCGGCGGATCCCGCCACCTCGGCCCTGGCTGCCGGAATCGCCTCCGTCTGCGGGACCCTCATCTACGCGGTGGTGTGGTGCGTCTCCAACTCGATAAACGTGCTTCTGCTGGTGGCCCCGTCCTTCGCCGCGCCCTTCCTGAAGGCCATGCGGCTCGCCGTGGCGGGGGGCCTTACGGCGCTGGGGGCCGCGCACCCCGTTCTCGGCCTGCTCGCCGCCCTGGCGGTGGTTATACTGTCCGCGATCGTTGTCGGCTGGTCCTTCAGGCTCACCGTCTGGGGCTTCCGCTTCTCGTTCGATCTGGTGTTTCTGCGGTGGAGGAGGATCGATCCGGAGCTCCTGCGCCGGGACGGCCCCCCCATGGTCAAGGCCTTCGCCACGGGCATGGCCAGAAAGCTGCTCAGGATCCCCAAGAGGGCCTACGGGCGCCTGGTCGCGAGGGAGGGGTATCTCTTTTTCGAGTACCGCCGCTTCGCGCTTTTCAGGCGCTCCGTCCCCGTTCCCGGACCCGGCATAGTCCTCCACAGGATAGCTTCCCCGTCACTGGCCGTAAGGGACCCGGCCGGCAGGACGCTTTCGCTCTTCACCTTCAGGCTCAGACACCGAGGCCACGAGGAGCTCCTGCGCCGGGCAGTCTGCGCCAGCGCCGTCGAGGACTGGGGCCTGAAGGCCCAGAAGGACCGCGCGGCGGCCTGGCTCAAGGGCCTGTTCCGCCGGAGGGCCGAGGAGGAAGTGCCCGCCTGGTGAGCCCGGGCCGGGGCACCGGAGGCTTCGGTCGCGGGAGCGGGCGTCCGGGCCGGATTTCTTGTAATCCCGCGTCCGGATGTGCTAATTATTTGGCGCGGCAGTGCGGGAGCCCTTGCCGTTTCCCCCCGGAACGGTGCGCGCCCGCGGCCCCGCGCTGGACGTTCCCAGGAGGTGGCCCATGCGGGAACTAGTCTCAGAGCGCCGGAGCGGGTCCGCCCGCTGGTACGGGGACCTTCCGGAACCCCGCCCGGCTTCCGCGCCCGCGTCCTGGGCGCCCCCGGTTCCCCGGGGCCGCTACCGGGCACCGGGGGCCACCCCCGCCCTGCTGGCCCTGCTCGTCGCGGTCTTTGCCCTGTCCCCCCCGGAGCTTCAGGCGGCCCAGAGCGAGCTCGTGCCTGCGGCCCCGGAGGTGAAGGGCCCGGGAAGGCCCGGGAAGGGGGAGGGCAGAAACCTCCACTACTTTAAGTACGGGGGCAAGTACGGCTTCGTCACGCCCGACGGGAGGATGGCCATAGCCCCGGAATACTCCTTCGCCGAAAACTTCGCCGCCCAGGGGGTGGCCAGGGCGGGGGACGGCAAGGGCACGGGGCTCCTGGACGCCAGGGGCGCCTGGGTGGTCCTGCCCCTCCTGAAGAACGTCACCCCAGAGGAGGGCGAGGGAGCGGACGGCTACGTGGCCGTGAACTACTCCTGGCACGGGAGGCTCGGGCCGGACGCCAGGTGGACGGTGGCCCCGAGGTTCCAGGAGCTGAAGCCCCTGGGGCACGGGTACTATTCCTACAAGTTCCGGGGGAAGTACGGGATAATCGCGCCGGACGGGAAGTTCGCGACCGGGGCGGTCTTCGAAAAGCTGGGCGCCGAGCTCTCGAAGCGCCCCGACGGGACTTTCCTCATGCCCTTCAC
>JAISEQ010000378.1 GCA_031264045.1 Deltaproteobacteria bacterium | reverse complement strand
AGCAATAAGTTTATCCAATTATCTTACCCAAACGTCAAGTTCATGCGGCAACCCATCATTGCCGTTCTGCCTATGTGTTTATACCATAGCCTCGGGTCTTGACGCCCACCAGATTCACGCTGATGGTGAGATGCGCAATTAATTTTACTGTCTATTTTTAATTATTGCGGCGGCGTCATGCAATGACCGGCGGACGGTTGTCTTCGAACCGTCATGCGGAATCGCGGCTGGGGGGGGCCATCGCATGAACCGGATCCCTGTCATCGCCGCATGAAGCCGGCAGAGCTCCCTGGCGGGGACGACTCCGCTCCTGCCGGACGCAATGTCAACGTCCGGCTAATCTCCATTTAGAATTATCTATTCCGGTCCTCGCCTATGTTTCGTCTTTCCGCCCCCGTGAACGGATACGTTGACGAGATGATAGAATATAAAAAGTGATGATTTCATTTTTCATGACGCACCCCACCCCCCCCGACCCCTTTGATCCGGGCGCTGTTCCTGCTAGACTGTCCCCTTGCCCGAGCGAATCCCGGCCCCCCGGGGCCCCTCGGAGAGAGCGTCCCCCGCGAGCCCCCTTTTCGGGCACGGAGCCAGCTTGAGAAAGACCTGCCCATCCGCCTCCGGGCGATCCCGCCGCGCCTCCCGTCCGTTTTCCGCGGAGGGGTTCCGCCGGAGGCCGCTCCCCGCACCCCCTATGCTGCTCGCGCTCGCGCTGGCCGCGGCGGCGGCGCTCGCGCCCGCGACCCGGCTGGCCGCCCAGGCCCCCTCGCCCCTACCCCGAGGCCCCGAAGGGCGGACCGGCGAGCCCGGGCTCCCCCCGCCCCTCCCGGCGGAGGTCTTCGCCGGCCAGAAGCCGGTGACCGAGGCCGATCTGGATCTGGCCGTGGATCTCATACGCAGCGGCAGGGACGGAAAGGCCAGCGCCTCGGACATGGAGGCCATGGCGAAGAGGCACAGGGTGGACGACCCCTTCCGCGCCGCCTACGTGGCCTCCCGCTTCGGGGCGGGCATCCTGATGCTCAGGAGGGGAGCCACGGCCGCGGACATAGAGACTCTCTACGGCACCCCCCTGGCCGTGCCTTCGGAAGCGGAACTGCGCACCGTCCGGGAGCTCCTTCCGAAGGTGGAGTCCCGCCTGGGGCTCAAGTGACGCTCATCGCCGACCCGCCCCCGGAACCCCGCCCCCGCCGTCCGGCCCCCGTCACCCCGACCGCGCCGCCGGCCCCCGGCGGCCCGAGTAAAGCCGCATGAAGCGTCCGATTTCCCTTCCCGCACCTCTTCTCGCGTTCGCCGCCGCCGCGGCCCTGACCGCCGCCCTGTCCCCGTCCGGCATCTCCGCCCAGGGCCCGACCCCCTCCGACTACGCGGACCAGCCGCCCGTGACCCAATCCGACGTGCCCGCCGCGCTGGACTTCCTTAGGGCGGTGGGGGACTCGGGACCCGCCGGCCCCTCCCCGGAGACGCTCGGCGCCATAGCCCTCAAGCACGGCATCACCGACCGGCGCCTGGCCTTCATAGGGATCAAGTTCATGACCGGCACCCTCCTGCTGATGCCCGACGGGCCAAGCAGAGAAGAGGTGCTTAGGGGCGCCGGGAACCCGTCCAACGTCCCCGACGATTCCGAGATGGCGGTCGTCCGGGGCGCCTACGGCGAGATAAGGGCGCTCCAGGGCGGAAAGTGAAGGGACTCCGGGCCCGCCCGCGCCCCTGCCGAAGCTCACGACGCCGGGGGTCCCGCTTCCCCCGCGCCGCTCGATGCCGCCCGGAGAACGGACCCGCCCGATTGCCTTCGGCCGCGCACCGGCCGGCGCCCGTCCCGCGCAGCGGGCGGGTTCCCGGCCGTCATCCCTTCCGTCCGGGGAAGGCCCCGCCGCAGACGGCATCCGAAAACGGACCGGCACCCGACCCCTGACCCCAACGGCGCCTCGTGCGGCATCCGAAAACGGACCGGCGCCCGGCCTTTGACCCCAACGGCGCCGCAGAAGCGCGCCTGACCCCAACGGCGCCTCGGAAGCGCCGGACCCCGCCCCGGGGGCCCTCCGCGCCCCGCGGCCGAAAACGACAAGGACAACCGCCCATGACACGACCCTCCGCCCCGAAGCGCCCGGGCGCGTTCCCCGCCGCGGCCCTCGCGCTCGCCCTGGCCCTCCCGCTCCTGTCCCCTGCCGCCCTTTCCGCCCAGGGCCTGGACCCCGCCATCTTCGAAGGCCAGGGCCCGGTGACCCTGGCCGACGTGCCGGCGGCCCTGGCCGCCCTCCGCGAGCTGACAGGCGAGCGGCCCGACCCGGCCCGGCTGGAGGCAATCGCCCGCGAGCACGGCACGACCCAGGCCCGCCTGGCGTTCCTCACGATAAAATTCCAGGGCGGGGCGGCCCTTCTGGCGCCCGACGGGCCCACCGCCGCGCAGCTCGAGGCCGATGCGGGAACCCCGCTGGCCATCCCCACCCCGGCCGAGCTTGAGGTCATCCGGGCCGCCTTCGGCCAGATGACCGACCTGGAAAGCGACTGACGGCCCTCCCGGCCCCCGCCGATCCCTCCCGGGTCCGCGCGGCGCGGGCCCCCGCCCCGCCCGGGCGCGCCGCCGCGTCCCGTCCGAACATGCAAGGAGATTCGCAGTCATGCCAAAGTCCTCTAACGGTCCCCCGCCGGACCTGGACTTGTCCGAATTCGATGACCAGCCCCCGCTGACCAGGGCCGAGCTGCCCGGCGCGCTCGAAGCCCTCCGCGAGATGACGTTCAGCGTCCCCACTGCGGCCAGGATGACCGAGCTGTCCCGGAAACACGGCATGACCCAGGCCAGGCTGATTTTCCTCACGTTCAAGGTCCTTTCGGGCATGTCCCATCTCCTGAATTCTGGCGCCGTCGACGATGTCATGGGCGATCCCGCCGCGTTCCGGCTCGCCGTCCCGAACAAGGCCGAGCTGAAGATCATCCGGGGATCCCTGGACAAGATAGTCGCCTTCCTGTCGGTGCCGATGGACATCGACCACTCCCTGCCGGAATAGGCCGGTCCGGAGCGGCGGGGGACGCCCCCCGGACGCGTCTCCGTGCATCGGGCATCCCGGCCCCCGGACGGCCCCTGCCGCCCGCCCCCTCCGCAGGTCCGACACCCGGCCCCGGCGCATCTCCCGGAACCGCCGCCCCGGAACGGATGCCCCGGGTCCCGCGTCCCTCATGACCGCGCATCCCCTGACCCCGGCCCCCTGCCGGAACAGCACCTTAACCATGAGACGCTACCCGCTCCCGCTTTTCGCGTTCGCCCTGGCGCTCGCCCTGGCTTCCGAGCCGGCGGCCGCTCCCGCAGCGCCCGCGTCCGACCGGCCTGCCCCGTCCGCTTTCGCGGGCGAGGCTCCCGTCACCCCCGCCGACGTGCCCGCGGCCCTGGCGGCCCTGACGGAGCTGAACTCGCCCAACCCCGACATCTCAAGGCTTCTCGAGATAGCCCGCCTGAACGGCGTCACCCTCAGGCGCCTGGAGTTCCTGACCATCAAGTTCGTGAACGGGGCCCTGCTCCTTAAGCCCGGCGGTGTGTCCCGCCAGGAGATGCTGGAGCACTCCTCCGATCCGCTTACGCTGCCGGACGATGCCGAACTGGAGGTCATCCGCGGGGCCCTGGACGAGATTCTGGCCATCGGAGGCCGGTGACGCGCCCGGTATCCCCCGGCCTGCCCCCCGGACGGCAAAGCATCCCGCGAGCTCCCCGGCCCCGGACCTCCCATCCCGGACCGCGTCGTCCCGGCCCCCGTCCGGGACCCCCGCACCGGACCGCATCGTCCGGGACCCCAGCCTCGGACAGCGTCGCACAGCCCCCCAGTCCCGGACCCCCGCACCGGACCGCATCGTCCGGGACCCCCGCCTCGGACAGCGTCGCACAGCCCCCCCCATCCCGGACCCCCGCACCGGACCGCATCGTCCGGGCCCCCCGTCCGGGGCCAGCCGTCCCGCCGCATACCCCCAAGGAACAAGCATAATGAGACCTCTCCGCGCCCAGGCATTCCCGTCCGCCCCTTCCCTGATCCTGGCCCTGGCCCTGGCGGCGGCCCTGACGCCCGCCTCTGCGGGATCCCTGCTCGCCCAGACCGAGATCCCCCAGGAGCTCTTCCAGAACCAGGCGCCCCTCACCGCCGCCGACGCCCCCGCGGCCGTCGAGTTCATGCAGCGCCAGGAACAGGGCGCGATGGATCTGGACGCGATAGTCGAGCTGGCCGGGAAGCACCGCATGACCCCGGAAAGGCTCTTCTTCGTGTCCGCCAAGTTCATGTGCGGCATCCTTCTCCTCCCGCCCTCGCCCATGTCCCGCGAGGACGTTTCCGCCCAGATGGGAAGCCCCCTGGCGCTCCCCGACGAGACCGAGCTTGAGGTGATAAGAACGGCCCTGGAGCAGGCCCCGGATATCAGGTAGCCCCCGGACCCCTGCCCGGCGCTTCCCGCCGGATCTCCTTCCGGCGGGGACGCCCGCCCCTCCCGCCCCGCGGGAGCCGCGCGCCCCGCCATTTCCGGGGCGCCCCTCCGCCCGCCCGGCGCTAGCCGCCCCGGGCCGCGGGTGCCCGAACCCGCCCCCCAGCGGCCCGAGAAAGAAGACACTGCATGACCCGCCACCTGACCCTTCCCGCGCGGGCGCTGGCCCTGGCCGCCGCCCTGGCCCTCCTGTCCTTCCCCTCCGCCCTCCGCGCCCAGGCCGAGCCCTCCACTCCCGCCCAGGCCGAGCCCGCCACTCCCGCCCAGACGTCCGGGCCCACGGTCCCCGAGGAGGTCTTCCGCGACCAGCCCCCCGTGACCTCCGGGGACGTCCCCGCCGTCATCGAGTTCCTGGAGCTCGCCAGAACCGGAAGCCCCACAGAGGACGGCGTACGCGCGATAGCCGAGCGCCACGGCTTCGACGACTCCCGCCTGGCCTACGTCACCACGAAGTTCATGGCGGGGATGATCCTCCTGGCCCCCCAGCCCCCGCCCTCCGAAGATGTGGCCCGCCTCATGGGAACCCCCCTCGCCCTGCCCAATCCCGAGGAGCTCGAGGTGGTGAGGACGGCCCTCCCGGATCTGATGAAGGCGTCCGGCCTGCCCCAGTAGCCGTTCCGCCGCCGCGCTCCCCGCGCCGCCGATCC
>JAISEQ010000296.1 GCA_031264045.1 Deltaproteobacteria bacterium | reverse complement strand
ATCCGCAGGAAGGCCTCCAGGATCTCCTCGGCGGTGCCGTTCGGCGGGATCCTCATGCCCGGAGGGAGTGGCACCGTGCCCTCCCAGGCCCTCCCGAATGGCCCCGACTGGGCGCCCGCCGGGGCGCAGGGGGCGACCATTGCAGGGCGGAAGATCGGGAATAACCCCTGCGGCACGGGCTCCCGGCCGGGGTCCGCCTCGGCCTCGGGACCGCCGGTCCCGGCGGGGGGAGGACCTGCGGAAGCGGTTCCCGGAGGAGCGGACGTGCCTGGAAGCGGGACGGGCGCCGGGCCGGCCCCGTGTTGAGGCACGGGGCTTCTGGGACGGCTCCCCCGGGGTTCCCGGTCAGCCGGGTCGGCCATGCCTGCGAAGCCCTCCGCCAGGGGGGCGGGTGGGCGGGAAAGGGAAGGGGACCGGTCGGGCCCGCCGTCTCCGGGCCGGGCCTGGAGCGGCAGGGACAGGGACAGGGACAGAGCCAGAGTCAGAGCCATGATCGCTGACGGGGCGGGGTGCGCGTCGGGGATGCGCCGCCGGCGGCCGGCGGCGCCCGGACTGGTGGGAGCGGGCACTGTACCGGGTCTCCGCGCTTTTCAGCCTTCCGCCGAGCGTCTGGGCTTCCTGGCCTTCTTCTCCTTGGGGGGCTCCTCCGCCTTGGGCTGTGGGGCCACGAAGTGCATGATTCTCGCGCAGCTGGGGCAGGTCATGATTTTCGAGTGGCTCTGGAGCTCGTTGTAGAGCTGGGGCGGGATGCGCAGGCGGCAGACCTGGCAGGTGCCGCCGGTAACGGCCGCCATGGCCCTGCCGCCGTGGGCGCGGGCGCTGGCCACGAAGCGCTCGGCGGCGGCGGGATCTATGGTCGCGAGCATCGCGTCTATGGAGGCTCTGCGGACGTCTATTGCGGCGCCGGCCCGCTCCATGTCGGCGTTGACCTCACGGGCCAGCGCGGCGTGCGTTTCCTGGGCCTCCTTCAGGAGTTCCTCCGCCGCGGGGAGGGCGGCCTTCAGGGAGTCCTGCTTCTCCATGAACTCCAGTGTGCCGTCCTCGTTTTCGGCCATGCGCTTCTTGATGATCTCCAGCTCGTCCAGGACGGCCCTGTAGGATCTCTCTCCGGTGGCCCTGGTGGAGCGGGCGTGGTTGCCGTCCATGAGCTCCTTCAGCGACAGGAGGTCCAGCTCCAGCTCCTTCAGCTTCGCCCGCGCCTCCTTCAGGCCCGCCGCCACCTCGTCGTGGGCGGACGTCACCTGGTCCAGCCGCTCCTGGGACGCCGCGAGCTTCTCCGGACCTTCCGTGAGGACCTTCTGCGCCTCTATGATCTCGTCTTCCAGTTTCTGGAGTTCAATGAATTTCGCGATGACCTCTTGCACGTCTTCACCTTCGAAGACCGCAGGCCCTGGCGGCCTGTGGGTAGACCCCCCGCCCGGCCGTTACCGGATGGGGGGCGGGGACTCGTAACTGGCTTCGCCCGGTCTCTGCGGGCACTGGGGACGCCAGGGCGGCGGCCTTCACGGCAAGCCCTGCGGCTCCGTCCCGGCATGTCCGGGGAGCGGCCTGCACCCCCCCGTGAGCTCTGGCGAGGCGGGGAGTCCTGTCGCCTTGGAGGGGCAGGCGAGGCTGGCCGCCATGAGTGGGAGGCGGTCTGCCTCGGGGGGAAAGGGGGAGGCGGTCTGCCTCGGGGGGGAATGGGAGGGAGCCCGGATGGCTCGGGCGGCCATGGAGCGGTGCTGGAGGAGGGAAGTCGTCCGGGGTCGCTGGGCCCATAAGTCCCGACGGGAAGAGGGCACCGGGGTCTCGGGGGGGAGGAGGAGACGGGCGGACGTGATGCCGGGGCGGCCCCATGACGAAAAACCCCGCCGGGGAGGCCAGGGAGGCTCGCCGGCGGGGCGGAATCAGGGTGCCCTCCAGACGGGCATGGGGCTTTCTCCCCCTATGAGGAAGAACTCCTCGGCAGGGGCCATGGCCTTCAGCTCCTGCATGAGCCTCTCGCAGCCGGGGAGCTCCGTCTCCATGTGTCCCGCGGCTATGACGCCCACCCCCAGCTCCTCGGCCAGGAGTGCCTGGTGGTGGGTGAGATCGCCGGTTATGAGGATCTCGCACCCGGCGGCTTTCGCCTGGGGCAGGAAGGACGCGCCCGAGCCCGGAAGCAGGGCGACCCGCGAGGCTCTGGCTGGAAGCGGCCCGGCATGAGTCAGGAATGGCGTTCCCAGCCTGGAAGCTGTCCAGGGAAGAGGCTCGCGGGGGGGATCCCACTTGCCCCTGATTCCGAAGCCGTAGGCTCCCGTGGCCTCCACGCGGTGGAACTCGAAGGCCGGCTCCTCGTAAGGGTGGCTCCTTCTCACGGCCTCCGCGCAGCGGTCCCGGAACCGGGCGGGGAGTATGGCCTCCACGCGCTGCTCACGGGTCTCTGTGTAGAGACCCGCCTCGCCTATGAAAGGTGATCCGTCGGGAGGGGGGAGGAAGCCGCCCAGGCCGTCGGAGCGGAAGGAGCAGCGGGAGTAGCCGCCTATGTGCCCGGCGCCGGCGCCGAAGAGGGCCTCGGAGACGTCCGGGAACGATTCCGGGGGCACGAATACGACGATCTTCAGATAATCCGCCGAGACCGGCTCGAGGAAGCCCTCGGCCCTGACCTCCAGGAGATCCGCGAGGGCGGGGCACATCCCGGAGGCGTCCCAGTTGGTGTGGACGGAGATGACGGGAAGATCGGCCTTGATCGCCCTGACGAGGGCGTCCGTCTGGGGACTTCCGGCCGCAAGGGACTTCATGGGCTTGAAGATCAGGGGATGATGGGCTATCAGGAGTTCCGCGCCGAGATCCAGGGCCTTGCCGATCGCCTCGGAGGTGGGGTCCAGGCATACGGCAACTCTGGCGACGGGCCGCTCCGGATCCCCGCACTGGAGACCTGAGTTGTCCCAGTCCAGGGCCAGGCTGAAGGGGGCCAGCCTGTCAAGGAGCCTCAGGAAGTCCCCTGCCTTCATCCGGACCTCCCTTCGGAGAGGTCAGCGGGGGCGCCGCGCCTGCCAGGGAAGCCCGGGCCGTAGGGACTTCCCGCTGTCGCCGCCGGGGCGTTTACGCGGTCTCGGACAGGCCGACGCGTCCGGATCCCCCTCAAAAAAATAAACGCCCTCGGGGGGGCGGTTTCCTGCCGGCTGGGGGCGGGGCGGTGTGAGGCGGCTCGGCTGTCAGAGGGCCGGGACGCGGCCGGCCTGTCCGCGCTCCGGGCGGGAGCCCCCTCGCGGGACCGGCCCGGGCGCGTCAAGACATATGTCTCAAGCTGGCCTCTCAAGCTTCCTCCTCCTACGCGTCTGCGGGGCACTGGCACCCCGAAGCTTACATTATGCCTCCTGAGCTCGCCAATTTCAAGCGGAGGCCGTCGCTAGCCGGGAAGTGGCGGGGGCCGGGCCGGAGCTCTCCCGCGCCTCCACCGGAAGGGGCGCCGCCAGGGGCAGGTGCCCTGCTGGACGTCCTTCAGGACCGCGTCCCGACATGGGTGACCCCGCAGCATTCCGCCAGCCGCCGCCCGGCTCGCCCGTCCGGCCTCCAAGTTCTTCATTTAAGAATATCTGGACGGGGTTTGGGCATCTGATTACAGGCCGGACCTTCGATTGACGACATGATGGATCATTTTTATTATATTCCGCTTGAATTATATTTCGTGTTGATTGTTCAAGTATCTGCCGCTATCCATATGGTTACAGGAAATATTTATTGAAATATGTCGTAACTATTTGTTCATGTTGACATGGGTGATATGTTGTGATATCCGGGGATTTTTGTAGATAATTATGAATTAATTCATACGGCTTGATTTGTCAGTATCTAGCATTTTCCGTTGATTTGTTTTCAATAGCAGATTTATTGGGAAATATATTAGAATTCATTATTGATTTATATCTGATAAGGTAATATCTCCTGTTGCTGATTAAAGTTGTGATGCTTTTCAGATCAGTATTAACTAAATAAAAAAAATTTTTCCATTATATTTTGTGCGGTATAGATGTGCAAGTTATGTTGCATAACACATTTCATAATCGAGTGAAGCGGTAAACAATAATCTTGCTGTCTAGGGATGACTGGAGGCATCACTAACTCTTGATTCCGCTGCGAAAACTCATCCCTCTTTAAATGAGAGGGTGAACTCTTTACGTCCTCGGCATCGAAAGCAACTGCATTAAAGCCAAATCCTCGTCACTTCGTGTTGCCCTTGCCTAAGCACTTAGGCCTCTGAAAGGTCAAGTGAGGGGTTTTCGCAGTGGAATCAACTCTTGCATGTGGGATGTTGGAGGTTGAGGAAACTGATTGCTGGAGGGGAGGGACAAAAAGTGGTTCCCGAGAAAGATTTGTTTCAAAAATCCATGAAAGACTACATATATGACGTTGCCGTAATAAGTCGCCGAAGGATATCTGATGAAGAATATTGATGAGTCGGCGGCGTCCGAAAATGGTGATTGGACAGCCGCCTCCCCGCAATATATGGTACGCTTTCGCCAATCATCCGCCTCCCAAAACATTCTGACTGGAGGACGCAAACGCTCCCTGTCAGCATCACCGACTTTTGACTGTTCCGTCATATCTGCGTGGTTTCCATGAGGGGTGCCGGCTATCTTGGAAGCTTGCGCATAAAATTATATTCCAACGCACGACTAGATGAAATTTCTGAAAGTCTGAAACTCATCACTTGAATTGTCACGCAAACCGTAAATTCTGAAAAATCTATTGGTGCTAGACGAATCCTTTATAGTCATATCCATATCAATCTTGTCGATGTTTACAACCGTCCAACACTCGGGATACCCTCCGGATCTGGATTTCTGGTGGCTTTTCTCGGCTTCACCTATCCTGTTGTGGATGTAGGAATAATCCTTGCCTCCTTTGATTTCTATCGCGATAAGATTCCTGTACGAACCTTCCCTGACTTCCTCGCGGATAACAATATTTGGATCGGAGACGAACTAGATATCGACTTTCCGATCCGCCCCGTTCTTGACCTCGATCCTGTTCCTGGAAGATGAGACGATGCTCTTCTCGACAATCTTGATAATCACATTGAAAACCTGGACGTTGGTGACCGTACCGAACTTGACATTCGCCCCTCCCCTGAGCTGAGGTCCATATGTCAGCAAAATATGATTTTCGAATACACTGGATTCGAGCATTGAATCGGGAAGGCCGTCCAACAAGAACTGAGCGCTCTGGCACAAGGCCAGGCACAGTTCAGGAAGTTGCGGTTTTACCGAATCAGCCACTGCCTCGCGCATCTCCATCCCCCTGAACTTGGCTATCCCGGATTCGCCGGCACAGAAGGATTTCTGGCTGTAACCAAGCAACAATTTGTTATCTCCTAACAGTTCGGGACGGTGCTTGAGAACGGAAGAGACGGCGAAAAATTAATCTCCCCTCACACCGAAAGCCTCCAGGAAGCTCAAGGCGCGGACATCCGCGAATTCACGAAGCTGTCTGCCGATCCTCGCATGGCTTATTTATTTTGTGCATATTTGAACGACCCGGTCAAAATACGCCTTCTGACATCAGCCAGAGCATATTCGAAACTGACTTGGAGCATCGGATCTTGGAGGCTGATCAACCACTATTCACTGACCTTGAGCAACCTCACGGGGCTGCATTTTACTCGTTTGAGCGCTATCTCAACATACTCTGGATTGAGTTCTATCCCCACGAACCTGCGGTCGAGCAACGATGACACCTCTCCTACGGTGCCTGAACCGAAAAAGGGGTCAAGCACATAATCACCTGGGCGGGAGCTGGACAGGACGCAAGGCAGCACCAGGTCAGGGGGGAACGTGGCGAAGTGAGCACCGGAGAAAGGCAGCGTGTTCACGTCCCAGACGGTTCTCCTGTTACGGCCCTTCTCCTTTACAGCCTGGCAGTCGTAGTAGTACAGATCGCTTTTTGTCAGCATGAACACGTATTCGTGCGACCTGGTGGGCCTGTCCTTCACGCTTTCAGGCATGGCGTTAGGCTTGTTCCATATGACATCACTTCTGAGGTACCAGCCGAGGTTCTGAAGGGCAAACGCGAGGCGCCATGGGATGCCCAAAAGGTCCTTGGGTTTCAACCCCTCCGGAGTCTCCGGCCTCACGTTCATAGCGCGGGCGGGGTTCTTCTTGTCAGGCGCACGGTAGCCTCTGTTGCCGCTCGTGTAGCCGTCACCTATGTTCAGCCACAAAACTCCGTCCGTTGCCAGCACCCTCTTGACCTCACTGAAAATTGCGCAGAGATTACCTATAAACCGATCCAGCTTCCCCTCGAGGCCAATCTGGCCATCAATCCCGTAGTCCCGCAAGCCCCAGTACGGCGGCGACGTAACTACGCATTGCACCGAATCTGACGGCAACTTCTGTAAAGCGATGGCCGAATCGCCCTCAATGATCACGGAGCCGGACAGAACAATAGGGTCCCTCCCGATCTCTGTGTACTGTGTCTTTCCACGCTGGAGGAAATTCATCGGCATATCTAATGTTCAGGCAACTCTGCCAATCTCCCTAACGGTATGGGTTAACGGGCAAAAATGGGTGGCAGAGGCATCGCCCGCCGCCACACTGGGAGGCAGGGTGCTCTTGCTGAACCTGTAGTGCTATGCAGGGGAACGGGAAGTCCAGCACCTTTCTGATCGCCTGCCAGACACGCTCATTAACTTGAACATCACGGCACGAGTTAAGCCCACCAACACAGCGCCGTACCGGACGAGAAGCCACGTTTTCTCATCACCTGAGAATACCCTGTAGCACGCAATGAAAGAATTCACTAAAGAAGGCAGTGGTGGACGAGGGTTGCGCAAACACAGGTGCCCGGCTAGGAAGATTCTGGCAGACAATTGAAGATTGGACATGGCCTATACTAAATTTAGCATACCATGATACCCGCACCAATGCCACATCTGTCTCGATTCCGATTCCCGCCAGGAATCGCCATGATTGTTCCGATTCTGGGAATATTCATCGTGCTCGTTCAGTTCAAATATCCATCTTTAATATATATTTATAGTATTTTTATCATCTATATATCCAATAATCTATTATTTAAAGATCTGTAAACTCTAGAAAGAATTTAAAACAAATATAGTTGAAGTTTTATGTGTTGCAACGTATCCCTCACTGGCACAATGGTGGCTGTCCTGTATCAGGATGGGGTCGAGCTTAAGGCAGGTGGGAGGCAGTCCTGGTGGAGTGAGTGGCGTTCCTGTCCAGGTGGGTTGCTGTTCAAGCGCAGGGGATGGCGTTCCAGATGCAGGTGGGATGCAGTCCTGGGGCTGGGGAAAGTTACCCGAGACCTGGAGGTGGTGGTCTTCTGCCCTGTGAACGGATACGAAAAAAAGCCGTAAAACCCTCAGGCCGCCAATGGTATCAGACGGACTTCCCGTGACTTGGGTTCTCCAAAGCAAAAGCCTGAAAGCCTTATATATCAAGGCTTTCAGGCTTTTACGGTTCTGTCCGGACTTTGAGATGGTGGGCCAACCAGGACTCGAACCTGGAACCGACCGGTTATGAGCCGGGGGCTCTACCATTGAGCTATTGGCCCAGACGTCTGAAAATTCCCTCGGTCGGTGAGCAGGGGCGCTCCATCGGCCTGAACGTGCATTCTTATCACAGTTGGCTCCGGATTGCAATAGTTGCCGTCTTCCGGTCTTCCGGGAGGCCCCGGTGCCTGCTCGCGACCCTCCGAGACCGCGTTCTGGCCCCGTGGAGGCGGGGAACGCGGTGCGCGGGGACCCGGCATATGGCTGGAATTGCCAATCCCTCCGGGGGGGCAGTCTCCGGAGAGCGGCGGGCGCATTCGCCGACAACGTACCCGGCAGGGAGCCGTAGAGTTTCCTGCGGAGTCCGCGCGATTCCGCCGGGGCTCGAGCGATGCCGGCGGGGCCCGGCGGGTGCCCTTCCCCGCAGCCGCCGGGCGGCTGGGCCGAGAAGTCGCCAGGCCAGAGAGGCACCCGGCATATCCGGACAAGTCCAGGATGAGCCGGCCGGATTCCGGCCTGGCCGGGGCCGGGTCGAACCTTCTGGAATTATCCCGGAAATTCTGCTAAATTGTCTCCGGAGCCGGGACTTTCCTCTTTATTCCGGGGAACGCCCCCGTTTTTTTTGGCGGGGGGCCCTTCGGCGTTCCTTCTCCACCGTCCCAGTCTTCCTGCCCGCCGTCCCCGCCCCTGCCGTTCCCGGACTGGGCCCTCTCCCTAGCCAGGGCCGGGGGGATCCGAGCCCCCTCGTACGGAGCTGGCGGCCCCCCGCCCGGATAATCGGGCTTCCGACCCTGAAATGCCCGGACCGGGCCCGGAGGCTGGCGTTCCGGCAGTGCGTCCCGCCGAACGGCGGCGCGTGGCGCGAGCTTTCGGCCGCTGATCCCGGCTGCTCCGGCAGGCTGCCTCGAGGGCCGCCCGTCCAAATCGAATGTCATGGAGGGAACATGCAGATATACGCTTGGAAGGGAATCAACTTCAAGGGCAAGAGGCGGAGCGGTTCCATGGAGGCCCAGGACACCCGCCAGGTGGAGGCCTTCCTGAAGCGGCTCAGGATCTCCGACTACACCATCAGGGAGGCGCCCAAGGACCTTTTCTCCGGCATGGCCATGTTCGCACCGAAGGTCTCCGTGAAGGACATCATGCTCTTCACGAGGCAGTTCTCGACCATGATCGATGCCGGCCTCCCGCTAGTCCAGTGTCTGAAGATCATGGCGGATCAGTCGGAGAACCCCACGTTCAAGAGCATGGTACGGGACATCAACAATTCCGTGCAGTCCGGAGCCACCCTCTCGGACGCGCTCCGGAAGTACCCCGACCACTTCGACAGCCTGTACTGCAATCTGGTGGCCGCCGGGGAGACCGCCGGTATCCTGGAGACCATCCTCAAGCGCCT
>JAISEQ010000291.1 GCA_031264045.1 Deltaproteobacteria bacterium | reverse complement strand
AAGGGAGCGGCGCCATGAGGAACAAACTGAAGTCAAGGCTCAAGGCGGGGGCCATGGCCCTCGCGATGGCCGCCTGCATCGCGGCCGTTCCCGCGGTCCACTTCGCCGCCGCCGCGATGGCGGACCAGTGGGCTGCGGCGGCCCTCGTCCGCTTCCAGCCGGGAACGGACGCCGGAGTCCGCGGAGGCTCTCGCTCTCAGGTGCCGGGTCCGGCGGACGTCCCGGATCCCCGTTTCGGGGAGGTGCCCGAAACCGTCTCCGGAAGGAACCCGGACGGGGCGGCGCTTTCCTGGAAGGGCGGGGCCGCGAATCTCGACGGCGGGGCGCGGCTTCGCGGGATTCCCGTCACTGAGGCGTCTCGCGGCATCGGACGGGGGACCGGACGCGCGGGACGCTCCGGCCGGCCGGCGGCCGGCGAGCCGTCCGCCGGGGCAGGGGCGCGGGGGACCGTCCGGGATCTCCCGAACGCCTCCCGCGGACCCCTCGGGGCTTTTCGACCGGTCTGAGGGCCCCCGTGAGGCGGGGGCCCCGGAACCATGGGCCCTTGCGGGCCCGGGCTCCAGGATTGCGGCGCTTCCCCGAACGAAGCCTCGGGGGGGCCGCCGCCCCGGGGCCGCACGGCGGCAGAGGCCCGGCAGGCGCGTGTCCTCCATTCCTGCCGGGCCTGAGGGCTACTCCGTAGCGGCCCCGGGCATCAAGACGGCCCCGTGCGCCAACCCGCGCGGGGCCGTCTGTTTACGCAGAAAGTCACCCGGCCGCCCCGACCGTGCCGGAACCGGGACTGGCCACCGGATCCCCTCCCGGGGATCCCCGGACCGGCCGGAGAGGAAGGGAGCCTGCGGCCCGTCGCGGAGGGCGGGCTGCTCCGGCAGCCGCTCTCCCGGTCCCGCATCCCGTATCCGGGAGGAAAGGGCCCGGCCCGGCTCCACCGCTGAAACCCGCCCCCGTGGCCGGGCCGGAGGGATCGGACGGGAGACCGCGTAAGATCTACCCGCCCCGGCCGGGTAATATGTATCCAACCCCGCCGGACGGCGGCGGGCCCGCAGGGCGCCCGGAGGAGGGGTCCCGTGAAATCCCCGAGGGGGGTTCCGGTCCCGGAGGGGCTTGCCGTAAGCGTTTCCGCAAAAGTTGCCAGGACGGGCCGCAGGTCACGGGACGTCGGGGATGGTTCCGGGCCGCCGCTCGGGGCACTATCCGGGCATTTTCCGTGCCAGCCGGGGGAACGACCGGCCGGGCGGCTCCGATGACGCGCAAGTCCGTTCCCCGTACGGCCCGGACGCTCTCGGGAGGCTTTCTGACGACCGTTTGGCACGGCCGTTGCATCAATTTCCGGTTAGCCCCCCCGCAGTACGGGGAGGATTCCGGGGACTGCGTCCTCCGGGAGACAGCCGCCAGCCCCCCCTGCCACTTCATCTGGGAGAAATCATGAAGAACCTGAACGTTGCCGCCCCGGCCATAGCCTTCGCCGCGCTCCTGGCGGCCCTGGCCCTCGCCGCACCCTCCGCCGCCGTGGCCGAAGGCCAGGGCGGGCCTCCTCCACCAAACGACGGTTTCGACGGACCGCCGCCTCCCCCGGGACCCCCGCCCGCGCTCACACCCGAGCAGCGCGCCCAGCGGCGTCAGATCATGGACGAGTTCCGGACCAAGGCCGACCCCGTCCGCGAGGATCTCCGCGACCAGAGGCTCATCTACGAGGCCCTCAAAGGCAGCTCCGCCGCCGCGCCCGCCGACATAAGGCAGACGGTGGCCGACATGCGCAAGCTCCGGGACCAGCTGAAGCAGCTCCGGGAGGAGCTCCGGGGCAAGCTCCGCGAAAGCGGCCTCCCCGAGTGGAGCTACCGCCCGGGCGGACCGGGAGGCGGCGGGGGCTGTCACGGCGGACCCGGGTGGGAAGGAGGTCCCCGTGGAGGTTTCGGCGGCGATGACCGGAACTGGGGCCATCACGGCGGACGCCGCTGGAAGGGCCGGGGCCCGGGCGGACCGGACGGCTTCAGGGGCCGCGGCCATGACCGGGATCGGGACGGCGACGGCGACCGCGACCGCGACGGCGACGATGACCGCTGACGCGGCGTGCCGGGCGTGATCTGAGCTCCCTGCGGGGCCTTTCCGCCCGGCGAAGGCCATAGGACATCTGCTCCGCCCCCCCTCCCCATTTGCCGGGAGGGGGGGCTTTTTCGTGTCCGCCGACGCCCGCCCCGCGCGTGAGGGTTTCCCGCGACAGAACGGGCGGACCGCCGCCCGCGCGTGGGGCCTTTCCGCGTCCGGAACGGTCGGGCCGCTTCGAGCGGGAGGCTTTCCATCGGCAGGAATGGGCGGACCGCCGCCCGCGCGGGAGACGTTGGCTCCGCGTCCCTCCCGTTCCGCAAGCCTCCGGGACATTTCGTCCCCGCGCCCGGACGCCTCCGGCACGGAATCCCGCCCGGTTCCCGTTCCTCTTCCGGGGCAGGTGGCTTTTCCGTGTCCGGGCACCGCCCGGCACTGATGTTGATCTGCCGGTCCCGGGGGGACTATAAGTTCCCGGGACAGATAGACTTCGCTTCCTTGCGGCAATCCTTCAACTATCTTGCGCGAGGAATCCCCCGGAGTTTACTCCGGGGGAGAATCGAGCCCTCCTTCGCCGGATCTCACGGCGGCGGGGCAGACGGCGGAAGGAATTGCCGTCTGATCTCTTCTGTGGTATCATGATTCATGGCTAACAAGGCATCCGTATTCCGGATATATCCGACAAGGAAGCAGGAAGACCTGATGAACAGGACTTTAGGCTGCTGCCGCTTCGTCTGGAACCGGATGCTGACTGACAAGAAGATATGGTATCTGATCACCCGTGACAGTATCCAGATCACCCCCGCTCAGTACAAGAAACATTGGCCCTGGCTGAAGGAAATCGACGGCATGGCCCTGTGCA
>JAISEQ010000286.1 GCA_031264045.1 Deltaproteobacteria bacterium | reverse complement strand
CCCTCCATGGAGACCACGTGGCCGAAGAGGGTCTCGCCCGCCAGGGACTCCGCTAAAAGGAGACAAGCGCCTCCATCGTCCCCGGGCGCCGGACCGGACCCGCCCGGACCGGGGAGATTCACCGGTGGAACGCAAAAGCCCGGGCTCCAGCGCCGCAGGGGATCTTCCCCGGCGTCACCGGCTGCCGCAGGGGACACGGCATCCCACAAGTCCGCGGGAACTCCACTGAACCCGCCGCCGTCGACGGGCTCGGTCACTTCCTGACCGGCCGCGGGACAGGGATCGTCCGCGGCCGACGGGAGATCCGCGACGGACCGGTAGCCGGCTTCCGTGCCGTCAGTCCCGCTTCCCTCCCGCAGCGGGGAGACGCCGGGGCACGGGGCGAGAGCGGCGTCCGAACCCCCGGCGTCCGCCAGCTCCTCCTCCGCCCCGTCCGCATCCGTCTCAGGCGCCGCGGATTTCCCCATGCGTCCGTCCGTCTCCTGCTCAGTCTCAGTCTTCGCGCCAATACCGGCCTCGGGAACTTCGCACTTCTCCATGAATTCCTCCCCGTCCGGCTCCAGGTCCGGCACCTTCACTGTCGCCCCGAACATCTCCCCGAGCCCGTCCGTCTCCGGCTCAGTCTCCGGCTCCGCGCCAATCCCGGCCTCGGGAACTTCGCACTTCTCCATGAATTCCTCCCAGTCCGGATCCAGATCCGGCACCTTCACTGTCGCCCCTAACATTTCCCCGAGCCCGTCCGTCTCCGGCTCAGTCTCCGGCTCCGGCTCCGCGCCAATCCCGGCCTCGGCCAACTCGCCCGTCTCCATCAGTTCCTCCCCGTCCGGCTCCAGGTCCGGCACCGTCTCACCTGCCCCGAAAATCCCCATGCGCCCGTCCGTCTCAGCCGCCCCGCACATCTCCGCGACCTAACCGGCCGTTACAGGCGCGGGTACCTCCTGTGCAATGTCCCTTGAACCTGTTTCGCCGTCGCAGTCCGTAAAGGACCCGGCTGTCCAGGCCTTCCGCCGAAGCCGGCCGGAAGACTGCCCGGTGCGGGAGGCAGGGGCCGCCCAAGGCGGCAGGAATTCCACCCGCTTCCGCCGGGTGAAATCCGAGACGCCTGATGCCGCCCCCGTCTCCGCAGCCCGGACCGCCACCACGTGTCGGAGTCATGTTCCGGCAGCCATCTCCTGCCGACGGCCGCCACGGAACCCGCTCCGGCGGAGGTGAACCCACGGAGTCCATTCCTCCGGTCCGGGGGAGGATCGGAGCTGAGCCCGGAGGCCACACGCACCGACCGCCGGCCTTCCCAGGATGGGGTCCTCCGTCTCCCTCGGACGTGCGGGCGGTGCCGCGACATCCCCGTCCGCGGCAAATCGGGCGCGAACGTCCTCCCGGCGCCGGAAATGGAATTCCCGACCGCCCGCGTCCCCCGGGGATGTCCTCCCGCGACGAACCGCAGACTTCCCGAAGGCGGATTTCTCCCGAAACGCCGGGGGCGGGGGAAGAAAGCTATGTGAAGACCATGATGAAACCCGACTGTCGGCCGCAAGGCGGAAAGGCGTGGACGCTAAAGGGGCCCTGCCCGGCTCGGGCGGGGGGACCCCGGCTCACCAGGTCCTTCCGGAAAGGAAGGAGCAGCGGTCTTTCATGCGGCCGGCCGTCTCGATCCGGGATGCTGCGCCCGGAGTCCGACGGCAAAACTCTATGCGTGTAAAATAGGGATCGGCAGGGTCATTGTCCGTTGCCGGGCGATTCACGGCACCCGTTGCGAGAGGGTCCGTGAGCCCCCGCAGGTCATGCGCGGAGGTCTTCCGGTCACGATGCCCGGGGAGGGGCAGGGCCTCGGGCCGGCTCGAGGCCCCGCGGGAGCAGGAAGCATTCCCGTCATTGCCGGGGTGGGGGGGGCTAAATGCAGCGCCGGAGTTCTGGCTGCCTCCCGCATGCAACCGTCATTCGGAGGATACGGCAGGCAGGATGCGGCATCGGACGCGATGGCGACTGTGATTTAATAGCTGAAAGCAATGTTTTCCGGATGTCAAGGGTCAATTAGGAAAAAACCGATAAAAAAAATTGTGTTTTCCTCTCCTCCCCGACGAACCCCCCTCCAGGCAGAGCCTCTGCCGAGGACATGACGCCGACAGGCTGCTGCAGGCCTGCTCTTCCCGCCGACGGTCGACCGGCAGAGCCGTACGGGCGGTCCCGGTGCCTGCCGCAGTTGGGTGTCGTTTTTGAATCGCCGTTGGCCAGGCTCGCCCGATCTTCGGGACGGTGCGGCTCGGACGGGGCGTCGGGGCGTTTCCCTCAAGGATTCAGCCCTTACCCGGCAACCCTTTCCTCGCGCTCCTTCAGGCGCTCCCAGGACTCCGCCATCTTCGAGGCATGTGCCCCGCCCCTTCCGGCATCGTTTCCGCGGGGAAGTGAGGCTTTCCCGTCCTGTCGCAGGCGCCTGCAGGTACGGTCATGCCAGGCCCTGCGGCGAAAGCGGAAACGAATCGGGCCGGTCTGTTTTTTGGTCTTTGGGGCGAAATCTTCGCGACCGGACGACCGCGATGAACTTTCCCGTCCCATAACGGCATTGCTCCGGCGTTTCTCCTCCAACATGGCTATTTGTTGAATTAGGGTATAACCTTGATTACACTGCGAAAACTCATCCCTCCCCAAATGGGAGGGGGAACTCTAAACCTCCTCGGCATCGAAAGCACCTGTATTTAAGCCAAATCCTCGTCATTTAGTGCAACCCTCGCCTCGGCCACTTTGGCTTCTGGATGGTCAAGTGAGAGATTTTCGCTGAGAATCAAACATATCAAATTTTTGATTCTTTGTCAATAGGATTTGGAAGAAATCAGAAAGAATTTTGCCGTATATTGCCGTGCCGGTTGGCACGTGCAATTCCGCGCCGATCTCTTCCTGCTTCTGCGGCAAGAAAACCACATATTTCAACATAAACATGCATAATTTTTTGTCGTCTGTTATGTGTTTTGGTTGATTTCGCCCGTATACCGTGATTCCCCTTTCCCGGAAGAGTTTTGCGCCGGACTGCTTGGACACGACATGGATGGTGAGAGCCGCCAGGCTGTCCGCATGTGCATGCATCCGAAAGTCCCGGGATTCCGGCAGGTACCCCGCGCAGTGGGCACGCGGACCGCATATCAGAAAAATTCGGATATGATATTGTAAAATTGAAATCAGTGTCATTTTTTTGACTGACAAGGGTCTGGAGTGCCGGCAGGAGGTGGCTGACGGATAGCCAGGCAGCCCGCCTCCGGCCCGAGCCCTTCCCCGTCATGATCGTGAGGGTTCCTCGGCGCCCCTTGACGTTTTTCCCGGTCATGCGGGCCCGGCCGGCGCATTCCGGATCCATGGACCTCTGGAAGGCCGTAAAACTCCACGGGCGCTCTCGCGACGTCCCGATACCGTGGAGGGGGAACGGAGGAAACGGCTCGCTCGTCGGCCCGGTGCCCTGACGGAGCGGAGGAAACTGTTCAAGTACAGAGGCGGGGCCCGCGCGCCGGCACCCGGAGCCGCCGTCTACTGCCGGATCCCTGAAGGCGGGGCGGAGCGAGCGGCGTTCCAGCAGCGGCGCGGCGTCTTCCGTCGCGAACTGCCGGCTGGCAGATCCTGCGGCGTCCACTCTGGGCCGGCCGGTCTCTGGCATCGTTTGCCGGGGGAGCGGCCGGAGCCGGAAGGGGCCCCGGCATTTCCCAGAGAGTAGCTCATATGTGCTATCATGCTGTCCGCATCCACCGTTGCTTGGCCCCCAGGCCTTCCCGCCCGTTCGTCGTCCGCGTCCCCCCCCCTCCCGTACGGTCGGCCTCGTGGTTTCAGCCGGACCCCCGTTCCGTCCCGTCCCCGCGTTCCGGACCTTCCCCGTATGCAGGACGGCGCCCCACTTCGCCCTTGCCACGGGGTATCGTAATTGTCCCCCGCCCGGAGGATCTTCCTTGTCTCTGTCTCATTTCCTGGTCCTGGCCCCTCTGGCCGCATCCATTATCGCGGGCGCGAAGGCGGCCCATGCCTCCACAGCCCCCGGTGGAAAGGGCGGGGAGCATCAGCCCTACGGGAAATGTCCGAGCTGGGAGTTCCCGCCCATGGGTCCTGTCCTGGAAGATGGATTCCTCTTAAGTTCCAATATGTATTTTGAAGGAGACGCTGCCGGGGCGGCCCACATTTGGGACGGGCTGCGCGCGCTCATCGGCCAGGTCCACGGCCCGGAGGATCCCCGAGGCTGGGCGTCCCTCACCCGCGCCGCCGCCCTGCTTGCCGAGTTCGCGTTCGGTCCGGACAGCTTGCCCTCCGGGCAGACGGAGCTGGCCAGGCGCCCGGCGCTCTCCCTCGCGGAGGGCGCTCTCGGGGCTCTGAGGGACGCCTTTGCCCGGCTGCCCGGACTCTCCGGCCCGGGCTGGGCGGCGGCGGAGGGGTGGCGGGACTGGGAGCAGGTGCGCGACGCGGAGACGGCCTTCGCCGAAGCGACGCTCTCGTGGACCCGGGCCAGGGCCGCCGTCTGCAAAATCAGGGCTTCGGGAAAGGCGGGACGGTCGCTCGCGGAGGCCCTGTACCACGGGCATGATCCCGAAGCCATGCGCAGCGGCTTCCCCTCCTCCGAGGAGCTCAGGGCGAGGCTGTCCGATGCGGAGGGGCCCGGAGGGCCCGGACCCAAGTCGCGGGAGGCGCTGGTCCTGAAGTCGCGGCTGGGCTTCGAGCTATGGGACTCGGGCGGGCGGTCGGACGCGGTCGAGTCGCTTGCCCTTCTGAAGAAGGCATCCGCCGGCCTCGACCGCCTGGCGGGCAAGAGCGACCCCGACTCCTTCGCCGCCAGGGATCTCCTGGCCAGAAGGCTCTCCGGCATGTACGGCTTCGGAAGGATCGTGCCCCTGGAATACGAGATCCCCCCTCCCGAGAACATGCTCGCCGCAAGGAGGCTCTTCCGTTCGCTCGGGAAGCTCCGCCAGCAAGTGGACTTGGACGAGACCTACGTCCACCGCGTCGGCTTCTGCTCGAGCGGGATCGCCAACGACGGGACGCCGACCATGGATCTGATGGCCGGGGCCGGGATGATGTTCAGGCTGTCGATGGCTGGTCCGTCCCCGGAGGGGGCCAGATCCTTTTTCGACATGGGCGAGATCATGATCCGCGCCCGCAAAGACACCGATGAGGAAAACATGTTCCACATGAAGGCTCTGAATTTTCGGAGACACTTCTTCGGGGGCCGCCACCCTGAGACGGCCCAGTCCCTCGCCCGGGTCGGGGATTATTTGTCTTCCGTAAGCGACGTGCGTGCCTGCTTCTTCTGGAGCTTAGCACTTGAGGCCCTGGAGGCCGCCGGCGAGCGGGCGGAACTGTCCAGGGCCGATCTCGAGATGCGGATAGGCCGCGTCCTCCTGTTCGCGTCCGACCCCGGGGAGGCGCTCGCGGTGTTGAGGCGTTCTGAGGAGCGCCTGCGCCGCGTCCTGGGGGAGATGTCGGAGCGGAGGCTCGAGTGCGCGATCTTCGTCGCCCAGGCCCTGTACTGGTCCGGCATGGTGTCCGAGGCAGGCGAGGCGTTCTCGTCCGTCGCGGAGCTTCTGGACGGTGCCCCTCCCAGGAGCGATCCCGACCCGTTCGTGCCGTCCAACGGGGCTCTGCTCTCGACCGCCCTGGCCGGGATCGGCGCCGTCAGGATTCTCCAGGGCGACCGTCCGGGGGGAGAGGCTCTCCTGAGGCGCTCGGCCGGGCTCCGCGTAGGCCGCTCGGGAAGGCGGACCGTGGAATGTCTGGGGGACATGTTCCGCAAAGTCCTGATGGAATATACCGGCACCGACACGGCGAAGCAGAAGGACGCCTACGGGTTCGGCATCGACGGCTGAGGGGAAGGGGACTGACGATTGCGGCCGGGGATCCCGAGGCGGCTCCCGCATCGCGGCCGGGGTCCGGCGCCGTTCCCCGAAACGGCGGAACCCCGCCGCCTTCCCGGCTTTTACCGGTCCAGGCTTGCCCGGGCCCAACTGACGGAGCGGCGGTCCCGGCAGCCCGCCTTCCCGCCTCCGGAGGTTCGGGCGGTCCGCGCGGACCGACGTGTCCCGCGAGATCGCAATTCCCTCCCCCGACGGTCCCTTAAGGAATGCGGCGGAGACGGCGGGGTCCGGAAGCGCGGCGGGCTCCTCTGGGCCGCCCGAGGGCGAGTGGGGGGGCTGCCTGGTTTGCCGGGCGGCAATCCATCATGACGGATGCCGTCTCCATGACGGATACCGTCTCACCGTGGAAAGTCTATGCACAATATCCAGTCTTAATATCATGCTAAATATATGTATATGTATTTCTTATATCCGTTTTAATATAATGAATATCTATTATAATATATTTTTATCTATATATAGTTTTATTATGTTGATTTAATATTTAATTTGCATATTATTGCTTTGTAATTATTCTTTTGCAGTTACCGGCGGCTCCCGACTCTTTCCTTTCTGAACCGGGACGCTCCTCCTGCGGGACGGGAAACGTCGGCGGCTTCGCCCGAAACATCGCCTTCGCCCTTGCCGGGCCAAGCAATTGTTTGCTAATTGTGAGAGAATTTGGTAGATTTTGATAGATGATTGACCTATCGGAAATATCTGTACTGGTTCCGTCCCCGGGGGCCCCCATCCCCTGGTCCCCTTCCGTCCCGCCGGGCGCCCGGCGGCCTGTCCGGTGGAGGTGACTCATGCTCAGGAAGCTTTTCCTCGCGCCCGGCACCTGGCTTTACCGGAGGTTCTCCAAGAAGCGCAAGAAGTTCCGCTTCGTTTCCAAGACCCACGAGAAAGGCCCGGTCCTGCGCCTCTCGCTCCTCTTCTGGCTCTGCGCCTCCGTGGCGGGGCTCGTCTGCTACGGGGCGGTGTCAGGGGAGCGGGGTGCCCCGGCCACGGGACTCCCCGAGGCGGCGGTGGCCCCGTTCCCGTCGGCGCTGGCGGCCGAGGCACGCGCCGACGCTGAGCCGGAACCGGCTTCCCCTGCCGATCCTCCCCGTCCGCCCTCCATGGCTGAGAGCGCCCAGATGGCCGCTGCCGGCGGCGCCCCCGAGACCCAGGCTCCGGCGGCGGGGTCACGGGATCCGGCGGCCCAGGCGCCGGCGCAGGGCGGAGCCCAGCAGTCCGGAGGTCCGGGACGCCTCGACGGGCCGTCACCCGCCGCTCCTGCGGCGATTACGGTGCCGCGGGAGCTCGTGACCCCTGCCGGGGCGCCCGGCCAGCGTCTCCCCGAGGCCTGGCTGGTCATAGTCGAGTCCATTCCCAAGTCCAAGCGCGAGGAGGCCGAGCAGGCCCAGGCCCGCCAGAAGAGGAAGGGCGTCGACCTTTCCATCATGGACACGGACGCCTACCCCAGGCTCAAGAGCGGGCTGTGGGCGCTTGCCCTCGGCCCCTTCGACAGCAAGCGCGAGGCCGATGCCGCCGCGGCGGCCATCAAGCCAAAGGTTAGGGATCTGATGGTCCGGAGGGGCCTGTGAGGGATCCAGGCCCCGGTGACGGCAGGCCCGTCCCCCCGTCCCCTCCAGGATCCGGCGGTCCTCCCGCCCCCGCAGGGCGCGCGGGCGCTCCGGAGCCCGGAGCCTCTCCCGTCGGAGGCCCCTCCACGGTCTGCTACCTGTCCCGGGGAGACGACGCGGAACTCATCCGCTGCAACGACGAGACCCTTCTTGAAGGCTCTCCCGCCCCCGGAGTCGGCGGGCCCTCCTCGGCCGGCGGAGCCGCCCCTTCCGGGGACTCCGCTTCCGGAGGGAAGCCCGGCGCCTCTGCAGCCAGCCCGGGCGGCGAGCGGCGGACCGGCGCTTCCGGGGGGAAGGCGGCGGGCGCCGACGGCGGAACGTCCGAAAGGGAGGACGAGACCCGCGCCAAGAGCCGCTGCGCGCTTCTCTCGGTTCTGTCCAACTCGGGGCTGATCGTCCTGAAGCTCGCGGCGGGGCTCGCCACCGGGTCCATCGCCGTCGTTTCCGAGGCCGTGCATTCCTTCCTCGATCTCCTCGCCGCCTTCATGACCTTCGCCGCAGTGAGGATCTCCGGCACCCCTCCGGACCACGACCACCCCTTCGGGCACGGCAAGGCCGAGAACCTCGCGGCGCTCTTCGAGGCGGTGCTCATCATCGGCGGCGGGCTCTACATCGTGCGCGAGGCCGTCCACGGGCTCGCCTCGGGGAGGGGCCCCGACACCGCCGTCCCCGGGGCCGCAGTCATGTTCCTGTCGTCCGCGTTGAATTTCATCGTCTCCCGGCATCTTTTCAGGACAGGCCGCAAGTACGCCTCCCCGGCGCTGGTCACGGACGGCTGGCACCTCATGACGGACGTCTACACGTCCCTCGGCATCTTCGGGGCACTTCTCGCCATTCACGCCGCCCGATGGATCGACCCGGATCTGGATCTGGGATTCCTGGACCCGGTGGCCGCCATGTGCGTGTCCTTCTTCATCATGAAGACCGGCTGGACCCTAGCCCGGGACGCCATGGCCAACCTGGCCGACCACTCCCTGCCGGACGAGGATCTGAAGGTCATAATCGACAGCATCCGGGGCGGCGTGCCCGGCATCATGGGATACCGCCGCCTGCGCACCCGCCGCTCGGGGCCCTTCCAGATAGTGGTGGTGGATCTGCTTGTGGACGGGCGCATGAACGTTTCCGATGCCCACGCGAGAGGCGTGCAGGTGGCCGTGGCCCTGTCCGAGCACTTTCCCAGAGCCGACGTGACCTTCCATCTTGAGCCCCTTGACGACCATCACCCGGCAGACGGCCTCCCGGAGGGCCCGGGTGAGGAGTGGGGGGAAGGGGCTCCGTCTCCCCCCGAGGGCGCCGGGCCTGCAGCCGGCTCTTATCCGGAAGGCGGGTCCGGCTCCGCCGGATCGGCCCCGCCTTCCCCTTCCGGCCAGGCCGGATCGGCCCCGCCGTCCTCTTATGGCCAGGCTCCCGTCGCGGCCCCGCCCGCTCCGGCCGACGGTTCCGGGACCGGGGGGAAGGGAGGGCGACAGAGGTGATCGTGCTCGCCCTGGAGAGCTCCTGCGACGAGACCGCCGCGGCCGTCACGGACGGGCCGAGTGTCCTGGCGGAGGCCGTGAGGAGCCAGGTGGACCTTCACCGGCTCTACGGGGGCGTGGTTCCGGAGATAGCCAGCCGGGCGCACCTGGAGGCCGTCGACGCGCTGGCCTCGGAGGTGCTCGTGCGTTCCGGCAGGAGGCTCGGCGATCTGGACGGGATAGCCGTAACCCAGGGTCCGGGCCTGGTCGGGGCGCTCCTGGTGGCGCTGAGCTTCGCCAAGGGCCTGAGCCTGGCTTCCGGGCTTCCCGCCACCGGCGTGAACCACGTGAAGGCCCACGCGCTGGCGCCGTTCCTGACGGACGGCGCCGGGGCGGCCGGGGGGGAGCCCGAAAGCCCCGCCCCTTTGTCCCCCGAGTTCCCCTTGGTGGCGCTGGTGGCCTCGGGAGGGCACACGAGCCTGTTTCTGATGGAGGATATGCTGAGCTTCCGCACCCTGGGGAGGACGCTGGACGATGCCGTCGGCGAGGCCTTCGACAAGTCCGCCAAGCTCATGGGCCTGGGCTACCCCGGAGGCGCCGTGATAGAGAGCCTGGCGGAGCGCGGCGATCCCGGCGCCTACCGGATAAGCCGCCCCATGCTCCGGGACGGGCTGGACTTCTCGTTTTCCGGGCTCAAGACCCGCGTGGCCGATCTGTACCGCGCGCACGGTCTCGCTGCCGTTCCCGACGGGGCGCCCCAGCTCTGCGATCTCGCGGCTTCCTTCCAGGCGGCCGCGGTGGAGGTGATGGCGGTCAAGCTCGGCGCGGCCGTAGCCTCCTTCCGCGCCAGGGGAGCGGTGCTGGCCGGGGGCGTCGCAGCCAACGGGGCGCTGAGGAGGGCGGCCCGGGCCGTCTGCTCCCGGCTCGGCGTCCCCCTTCACGTGCCCAGGCTTTCCTGGTGCGCCGACAACGCCTCGATGATAGGCTTCCTGGGTGCCCTCCAGCTGGAGCGCGGCATGAACCCCCTGGGCCCCTCCGCCGAGGCCAGGACCCGCTGGCCGGTCGAGGAGGCCCCGTGAAGGGCCCCGGGAGACAGCTGAAGGGTCTGGGCCTTGCCCCGTTCCGGCACAGGAGCCAGAACTTTCTGAAGGACGTCGGCGCCGCCGCCAGGATGGCCGCGATAGTGATGGCCGAGGCGCGCACGAACCTTTCCGGTGCGGCGGGGGGCTTTGCGGAAGGTCCGGGTAAATGCCCTGAGACGGGCCCGAGGGAGCCCGCCCCGGCCCCGGAGGCGGGTTCCGGGATCCGTCCGGGGGCGGCGGGCGTCCAGGTTTCCGCCGGGCGGGCGGAGCCCGGATCCGGATCCGTGCGGGACGCCGCTGGGGACATCCCGTCGGCCTCCGCCCCGGAGGTCCTCGAGGTGGGTCCTGGCCTGGGTGCGCTCACCAGGCCGCTTCTGGATCTGGGACTCCGGGTCCGCGCGGTGGAGCTGGACAGGGGCCTGTGCCTGCAGATGTCCGGCTGGCCGGAGGCCGCGTCCGGGGCGCTCGATCTTCTCTGTTCCGACGTCCTGAAGCTTCCCGCCGGCTCAGCGTTCATCCATGGCGTCCGGTGCGTCTGCGGGAACCTCCCGTACGGCATAACCACGCCGTTCCTGTTCTGGTTCCTTTCCGCCACCGGGGGCACGGTCCCGGGGGTGTTCATGGTCCAGAAGGAGGTGGCCGCGAGACTCGCCGCCGGTCCCGGCACCGGGGACTACGGGAGGCTTTCGGTCGCCATGGGCTCCTGGTTCGAGGTCCGGGAGGCCTTCACGCTGGGGCCGGGGGCCTTCCACCCGCGGCCCAAGGTGGAGAGCGCGGTGGCGGTGCTGAGCCCGCGCCGGGAGCTCCCTTCCCTGTTGTCCCCGGAAGCGCTGGGACGCATGACCAGAATCTGCTTCCATTCCAGGCGCAAGACGCTTATCAACAACCTGGCCTGCGCCTTTCCGCGCGGGAGAGCCCTGGCCGCGCTGGAGGCCCTCGGACTGGACGGCGCCAGGAGGCCGGAGGAGCTGACGCCCCTGGACTACCAGCGGCTTACCGCTGAGCTGGGCGGGGCCGGCGCGGGCCCGGCTGATGCCTGAGACGGGAACGGCTGGTTTCGGACGGCGACAGCCAATTCCGTCTCGGAACAGCAGGAAAACGGCTTGAAAAACATACCGACTGACATTTTTGAAATTTTCCTCGCCTGATTTATTAAAATGTTCATCATGACATGCTTGTCACTAATTTTATTCAGGGAATTTCAAAATTATGAAAGGCATTAGGTAGAACACAGCTTTTCAGCTGTTTATTCCAAAATTTACTCATGCTGTCTCTTTAAAAAATATTCTCGCGATGGCAAATAATATTTCATCGTCTTCCATATTGAAGAAATGATAAAGTATTTTTGTCCAACACAGAGATGAATATGAAATTTATGATATTGATTCTGGTGGTATTTTTGATAAGTGTTATGATCAATATCCTGATAATATTTATGATTTTATTGTTGATATTTTTTCAAATTAATCTTGTGGTTCAATCATGGTGTAAAAAATTCTGATTGAGAAATAATATTTTAACATTAAATCATTTTGTTAAATTTTCAGTTAATAGGATACTGCGGAGCCGTATGGGCTGGCGGGCACCTGAGGCATCTGGTACGGACGATGCCTGAGCGTTGGCTCCGGAGAACTCGGCGGGCACTGGGACCGGTAAGGCTGGGAGATGTGAGTGGTGTAGAGTCGAGTCGGGAACGGCGGAGGCAGGGAGAAAGGGGGCGGGGTGCGGGATGCCGGGGCTCGGGGAGGCGGGGGGGCTCCCGATTCTTCACCGGCAGCCCGAACGTTCCGGAGCGCTGTTGGCCGTCGCTGCGTGGCGTTGAGGAAACGGGCCGGACGGGGCCGGACGGGCATTTTAAGGCATGTCGGACTGCCGACTCTTCATGCCGCTCTGGCTGACATGACGACATGGAGGATATGTCGGCGAAAGGACGCCGCAACTGCTGGTTTCAGTCTTTCGGCACAGGAACGGCAGGAGAATGGAGTTCAGCTTCGAGGAAACCTCCTGTAAAATTTTATGCAGGATATCAAATAATTATTTTGCATCATAATTTTTATGATCATGATACTAATGACGTTCAAATAATTTTTTAAAAATCCTTTAATACATGCGTTAATTTGATGACATTGATATAATAATAGATTTTATTATATGCGAAAAATGATTAAATTATATTCAGTAAATATTTCCGCATAATCCTTTCGAATTATTCTCAGGGACAGCTGTTAAGCACGGCTTTCAGGGCATGGATGTCGAGTGGCATTTTCCAGTTCAATGGGCGCTGTCCCTTACGGTTTCATTTCCCGGTCCCAGGTCGCTATACCGGGGACGCCGTCTCCTGCCGGGCGCCCGCTTCTTACCCTGCCGGAGACGGCGGTTTACGGTCTGCGCGTTCCTGCCTCACGGGCGAAGAGATCCTGGCCGCCCCGGCATCCTGAAGCCGCCGCGGGTCGGGCGCGAGCCGGGACCTGAAGTTGGGCATGGCCTCCGGGACCTGAAGTTGGACATCTCCCCGGCGATAGGTTAAGTTGTCTGGCGGAGGGCTCCATGCGCGTACCGGCCTTATGATGCGGCCAACCCGCGAGGCGGGTCTTCCCGGACACCTTCCCCGGCCCCTTCCGCTCACGCCGCGCGGCATTCCGGCTTCCGCTCGTCCCGCGCCAGGCCGGGAAGCGCCGCCAACCCTTCCGGGGCCCGGCCGCCCGGATTTTTCCGGAGAATGCCTCCATGACGCCTGCCAAGGCAATCGTCGACACCGCCTGCGGCCCGGTGGCCGGCACCGTCTCCGCTGGGACGGCAGTCTTCAAGGGCATTCCCTACGCCGAACCTCCGGCCGGCCGCCTCCGCTGGGCCCCTCCCGTGCCGAGGAGGCCCTGGGACGGGCCCCTGGACTGTTCGCGCTTCGGTGCCCCGGGATTCCAGTCCTTCCGCAGGACCTACGTCAAGGACCCTCCCGGGGGAGGCTTCCTGATGTCCGAGGACTGCCTGTCCCTGAACGTCTGGACCCCGGCGGGCGCGCCCGGGGCGGTACTCCTTCCCGTCTACGTCTTCTTTCACGGGGGCGGCTTCGCGGCTGGCTCCTCCTCCCAGCCCCTCTTCGGGACGGTTGGGTGGGGAAGGCCGCGTCCCCTCTACGACGGCGCCGCCCTTGCCCGGAAAGGGATCGTGGCCGTCACGGTGAACTACCGCCTGGGGGCCATGGGCTTCCTTGCCCTGGAGGACTCCTTCAGGAGACACCGGACGGCCGGGAACTGGGGGATCCTGGACCAGATCGAGGCCCTGAAGTGGGTACGCGCGAACATAGCCGCCTTCGGGGGGGATCCGGGGCGGGTGACCGTCGGAGGCGTGTCGGCGGGCGCCGTCTGCGCGTCCCTTCTGAGCGTCTCCCCTCTGGCGAGCGGCCTCTTCCGGGCCTGCGTCTCCGAGAGCGGCACGGCCCTCTCGCTCCCCGGCTTCCCGGTCGCCAAGGGGGATCTCGCCTGCGCCTTCTCCCTGGGGGCGGCCTTCATGAGACTCCTGGGGCTCCCCTCCGGCGCGCGGGGCCTGGACGCGCTGGAGCGCATCGACCCTCGGGTGCTCGCGAGGCTCTCGACCCTGGACTTCGACTTCAGAAGGCTTTCCCCCATGTCCTTCTCTCCCGTCGCGGACGGTACGGTAGTCCCTGACGACCCCCACGCGGCCCTCGCCGCGGGCGAGGTGAACTGCCGGAGCTTTCTGCTGGGCTTTAACCGGGACGAGGGGAGCCTCTTCATCCCCAGGGAGACCGACCGTCGGGTCCTCTCCGCGGTAGAGCACTGCTTTCTCGGGCCGGGCGGCAGGGAAGCCTTCGAGAAGGTCCCCCCCCCGGATGCGGCCCGCGAGCGCGGGCGCCCCTGGCACAGGACCAGGAGAGCCGTCGCCTACGCCCTCTTCACGGCCGGGACCAGACGCTTCGCGGATCTGTGCTCCAGGCATTCGGACGTCCGGCTCTACCGGTTCGACCATGCGCCCCCGCTCGTGCGGCTGGCGGGCTTAGGGGCCTGCCACGCCCTGGAGCTCCCCTTCGTGTTCGGGAGCCTGAAGCTTCCCGGCCTTCTCTCCGGCATGGGCTCGGCCGGGCTTTCCCGGCTCATGTGCTCGCAGTGGGCCGGCTTCGTGGCCACGGGGACCCCTGGAAGGCTCGAGGCCGGGGATATGCCGGGCGCGGCGGAGGCGCCGGCTCCGGAGGGTTTCTCCTGGCCCGCCTACGCGGAAGGGGGAGGGCCGTGCGCGGTGTTCTCCGCCTCGAGCGGGGCTGCGCCGCTTCCGGACGCCGGAGGGCTTGGCGCCATGGCCGACGCCTTCTTCGGAAAGCTCCCCCCGCTGGCGCCGGCGCCCGCGACGGAAGACGGGTGAAGGCCTGTCCGGCCGCTTTTCCGGCGCGGACGGTTTCGTTCGGACCGTATCCCGCCGGCCCCGGATCCGCTTCCCTGCCGGGGGAAGCCCGGAAGGTACCCGCCTGCGGCGGATACGCGGCTTTCCGCTGCCCGCGCGGATCAATTCCGGCCCGGAACCGGGCGGGCAGGAGCGGCGGGCGATCTTCAGCCGTCCAGGGCGGCGTCGTATCCCAGAGGCACCCTGCACTCGCCGCGCCGGTTCAGGTAGCGGTTTCCGCGCCCGTCCGGGAGCACGCACAGGATGAGCCCGTCGTCCCTGATTTCCGTGCCCCGGCAGGACGGCTCTATGACCCAGCCGCCCGTCATGTCTATGACGCCCCAGAGCCCGTCGGCCGAACGGGCCGGAGCGAGTCCCAGACGGTCGTTGAACGGGGAAACGAACCTGAACCCGGGCCGCACCGCCCAGCCCCCGCCCCTGGAGATGAAGCCCCATCCCCCTGAGGACGCCTGGGCGGGGGCGGTCAGGTCCCCTCCCCAGTTTCCGACGTCGCGGAAGACGGGAGCGACGGCCCAGGAGCCGTCCCTCGCGACGAGCCCCGCCCCGTCCGCCGAGGACGCAGCAGCCAGCCCGTTTTCCATGAACTGGTAGGCCTGCGAGAAGCGCGGCTCGAGCGCCCAGGCGCCGGTCTCGTCTATGTATCCCCACATCCCTCCAGCGTCCATGGCCGGGGCCAGCCCGAAGGCGAACTGCGATGCGGTCTGAGTGAACTTGGGCTCCACCTTCCATCTTCCGTCGGAGCCTATGAAGCCCCACAGCCCCTGCATGCTGCAGGCCGCCGCGAGGCCGTTGGGCCCGAAGTCCAGGCTCCTGGGGAAGACGGGGTACACCGCCCAGCTCCCGTCGGATCTGACGTATCCGGATCTGCCCTCGCTCTCCTCCACCGACGCCAGGCCGTTTTCGGTGAAGTTGAAGGCCATGCGGAATCTGGGAGCTATGGCCCATTCGCCCTCCCGGTCAATGAAGCCCCAGCGCCCATCCTCCGCCTTCGCCGCCGCGAGACCTCCCGGCCCGAAGCTGAAGGGCGCCCCGAAACGGGGCTCCACGAGCCATTTCCCGTCCGGCCCTATGAGGCCCCAGAGCCCCTCGGGGCCGGAAAGGGACTCGGGGGAGCGGATAAGGGGAGCGGTCCTGACCGAGGTTCTCCCGCGAGCGGTCCCGGAAGTTTCGGCCGAGGCGGAAGGCGTGCCGACAGACTTCTGGGTCTCTGACACGGCCGCCGGATACCCTGCCGGTTCCGGAGAACCTGGCGTTCCGGAAGGCGAGCCCTGTTTAGTGTTCGCGGGAGGGTCCGCCGGATACACGGCAGGTTCCGGCGCTTCCGCAGAGGAGGAAGGCAGGCCCTGCGGCTTCGGGTACGCGCGGGCGGCCGGTGGGGGAGAAGGCGCCCCGTCCGGCGGCTCCGGTGACGCGTAGGCGTCCGGCGGGGCGACCGGCACCGGTGCGGCCGGTTCCGGTGGCGTTGAGGCGGAGGACGGCGGTTCGGCCCGGGCAGGAGCCTCGAGAGCGACGAGGCAGGGGGCGGTGCCGTCTTCGGCAAAGTAGATGGGGAAGGCGCATGAGGGCTCCATGATCCACCTGCCGTCCCGCGACAGCACGCCGAAGCGGAGCCCGGCCCTTCCGGAGGCCAGTCCCCGGGGGTTGAACTCTCCCGCGGCATCGAAGGCGATCCGGGTGCCGGGGACGGGGGTTCCGGAGGGATCTATGGAGACGTAGCCGTCCTCCTGCCGGACCCAGGCCCTGCCGTCCGGGGTGAAGGGGTTCGCGGCCAGGAATCCGGGGGACACGGCCCAGGACCCGTCCGCCGCCGCATAGCCGTACAGTCCGCTCTCGGCACGTCTCGGGACCGGGAAGAGCCCGGCACTGGAGGACGCCTGGCCGGAGGCGGGTGCGGGCTCGCGGGGAGAGCCGGCCTCGCCGTCGATGAGGGATGCGCGGATGACCAGGAAGGCGGACAGGGCGAGCGCGGCCGCCGCGATCTTCGCGAGTCTGGATCGCAATTGTGGAATCCTTTCCCTGGGTCCCGCATGCCTTATGGATTTCCGGATTGCGGAAGTCCCTCCGGATGGATCCTCTGCGGGGGGTGCCGCCCGGCACCCAGGAGGGGCTCGCCCGGGTCGGGCAGCGCGGGGAAGCCGCGGACATGTCCCTTGAGGCTAGGCGGCGCGCGGCGCGTCCGCCGCCGGAGTCCTTGCCCACGGTGGGATTATAGACAGCCGTATGTGCCCTGTCAAACGGGGACAGGAATATCCAGGGATCGTCGGAATGGATGGTTGAAGGATGAATTATGGTTGAAGGATGGAGGATGGAGGATGGAGGATGGAGGAAGCGCGGCAGGGAAGGGAAGATAGCGGGGAGACGGCGTGGAGGAATGCGGTGCGGGTGCAGGATCGTCATTTGCCGGGTTGCCTTTTTCCGACTCCGCCTCGGCTGAACGTGCGGCTGGAATGCCAGCGGAGGTCGCCCTCGGCCCGCCCGGAGGCGGCTAAGGGCGCAGGGGCTGTGTCGGGAGCGGTCAACAGGCAGGAAGGGACGCCGCCCGGATTGAGATCCTCAAACGTCTGGAGGACGGGTTCTGTCCGCCCGGCTTCTCGACTGCTCCGTCCTCGGGAGCTGAAGCTTCGGCGGCGGTGCGCCGGGCACGGTGCCGCTGGCCGCCTGGAGCTTCATGGAGACCTCCGGCTTCTGGGGTGCCGTGCGCCTTGGCCGTGCCGCCACGGGGAGACTGTCACGCTCCGGCAAACATGACGGGGTCCGCTGCGGACGCGTTCTGGCGGATCCCGGACGAGGCGGGGCGAGGGCCAATGGCCTGCCGGACTGCGGGATCCGGGAGACCCAGCGCGGGCGGGAGGCCTTTTGCCCCCCGATGGCCCGGGGCAGTTTCGCCGAACTCGCTGGGCAAGCCGGAAGGATCGCCCCGAATATGACGGTCGGGCCTTTCGGGGTGGAAGGGGGAGGATCGAAGGAGAACCCTACGCCGAGCCGGTTTGCGGCTTCCCTGACCTGCTTCCAACGGTTTTGACAGCCATATAACCAGAGCGTTTCATATAATTTGATGATCAGTATATTGTTGAGGAATCAGAGTTAGATTCTGTTCGACATCCGTATGTTTGGCCGAGAATGCCGATGAAGCCGCTACAGATCAGAGATATTCAAACCCGCTTAGAACTCGTTTGCAGCTAAAATCATCAGCTTAACTGTTTCCTTGTTTCTTAGATCGAAGGATTTGTTCAACATATTTGAAATTGTGTTATTGCGGGATTCGATAGGTCCAGATGTCATCCTGTGCTGGAAGAAGTTAAGTATTTCTGGTTTATTTGTTTCCAGAGTTTTTCCAAGACTGATCAGGTTATGCTTTTTTTGAATTCCTCGACAAATTTATAAGCTTATCAAGAGATGATGCTGCGGAACTGCGGGAAATTTGATCCCATATCTTGCTTAACTCCAGTTTAAAATTGTATGCTTCTTTCAGCAACGGAAAATGATTGACGACATCATCCAGTCTTTTGTGCTCATTTTTTTCATGGTCTGATTGTTGCGGATTCTTTAATAGAAGAAACTTTCTTTTAATCAAATACAATTTTTTTGAGCGGTTGGATCTGACATATTCAAGCTTTCTGAGGTTGTCCAGCATGTCATTGGCAAGTTTTAAAACATGAAAACTGTCTATGACAATAATGGCATTAGGAAGAGTGTTTCTTACAGCGCTGAGATAATCCGGTGTCATATTGACTGAAGCAAGCGTAATGAGTCTGCATCGGTCTCCCAGCAGCTTAAAAAAATCAGAAAGTCCGGTTCCGTTTTCGCTGAAATTGACAAAAATATGTCTTTTCGTATCTAAATCCATTACAATAGTGATATGGTCGTGATAATTTGGATAATGTATTTCGTCAATCGCTATCCTCGCAACTCCTTCATATGATATGTTGCCGTACTTCTCAAGAAGAAAGTTCAACAGTATGCCATGGAGCGTCTTCCACTGGACGTTCAGGTGTAGCGCCGCTGAACTGATCGTCATCATCATCATGAGGTCAAGCTCGTATAAGGCAAAAGTCTTGGTATACGGCACTTTGCCGTTAATGAACGGAACTTTGATTTGTCTCGTAATGCTGCAGGCCGGACAAGTGACTTTGGGAACTTTTACGCTGAGAAAGACGTTGGCTTCGCTTTGGGATCTGTATCAGCGCACTTTTCTGATGATGTATCCCAGAGTATGCACATCGGTGTTTGGAAGGAGCTGTTAACCGTATGGTTTTGCTGACATCTTGTGATGATACGTCCCTGTCACCTGCCTATGTGCGGCCTGTCGATAAATGTGACGCATTTGAAAATGCCATCTTCAAATATCTGTTTCATAAAATCCCATGTATTGTCAATAGGTATCGCAGAGGTGACGAAGAATTGTAAATCATGCAAAATATTTTATAAGTTAAAATATATCATTTCAGAATTGTCCAGTTAATTGTATTGCCGTTTAATATTTTGTCATTGTTAAACTGAATTCACGAGAACCAGTTTTCATGGCAACGCCGTTCGAATTCAAGAAGCATTGAAATTTTAGTACAGATATAACTGCGATTTTAAATACACTGCGCAAGATATCGGAACAGGGGCTGGAGTTCCCGAAGAATATCAATCTGGTTCAGCGCGATATGACATGCGTCTGAAAAGTGCGTCTCCTATCGTGTCCGGTCGGAACTTGACGCGTCCTGTATCGGCGAGTCCAGTCTTGACGCATGCGGATGAAAGAGCCCGTATTCCGCGATCCCCCCGGAGTCTGGAACTGCCCGGACGGCCTTCCGTCCTCACAGCGTCCGGCCGTAGCCGGGAACATGGCCGCCGCGCGCGGCTGCACCCGGTACGGAAGCGCGCGGCGCCTTCGGCGCCGGAGCATCGGAAGCGTTTCCCTGTCGGCGGCGCTACTGTCCCGTGTCCCGTCGTGCGGCTTTCGGCCGCCGCGCCGGCGGAGCTCCGGAGGGGCGGACGTCGGCTCCGGAGAGCGCTTTCGGGAGCCTTCCCAATGAGGGGCCCGGCGCAATCCCGCCGCCGGGCTGGCTCAGCCCTCCTCCCCCCCGCCGGCGGGGCCGCCGGGACCGTCCTCCCCCTCTGGCCCGCCGTCCCCGGGGCTCCCGTACTTCCGCACGTACCCCCGGGGGGTAATCATGGCCCCGCGGTACACGTAGGTGGAGCTGTTGCCGACGACGACCAGGGTCTGCATGTCCACGTCCTCCGGGACAAGCTTCTCCAGGGTGGTGACGCGGCCCTCCTCGCCCTCGCGGCCGCAGCGGACGGCCAGGCCGGCCGGGGTGCTTCCGGGGATGAACCGCAGGAGGAGCTCCCTCGCTTCGGAGAGCTGCCAGTCGCGGCCGCGGCTCCGGGGGTTGTATATGACGATCACGAAGTCGGCCCTGGCCGCCATCTCCAGGCGTCTCTTTATGAGCTCCCAGTCGGTCAGGCGGTCGGAAAGGCTTATGCAGCAGAAGTCGTGCGTGAGAGGCGCTCCCAGCAGGG